>CAKZOR010000116.1 GCA_937136755.1 uncultured Flavobacteriaceae bacterium
TCACCATATCAGCGTGAGCAGCAGCATCAGCCCAACGAGCAGTGCCAGAAAACTCTTCTGCGTTGATGTACAATCTAGCCAATAAACCGTGCGCAGAAGATTTCGTTACGCGGCCTTGTTGATCAGAAGTGTGGTTCGCTTTTAAGTTAGTCACTGCAGCCAGCAACTCGCTTTCGATGTATTCGAAAACCTCTTTACGAGTTTTTCTTGAAGGCAAGTTTTCTGGATCAATAGCGGCAGTTTCAAGAATAGGAACGCCACCATAGAAGTCCATCAATTGGAAATAGTAGAATGCACGTAATACACGAGCCTCAGCTTTTAGCGCATCCAAATCATAAACCGAAAAGAGGCTAGGATCAGCAGCGTCAAGGTCAAAAATGAATTGGTTCGTTTGAGCCAAACCTTTGTTAGCGTCGTTCCAATGTCCAACAACCTCAGGGTTTACTGGAGTCCAATTGTGCTGGTGCAACTCTCTCCATTTTCCACCATCACCCCAGTCACCCCCGCGGGTAGGAACGATGGTTTCGTCTGAAGAAATCTGACTGTTGTTAAAGTAGCCCCATAGTAAAGGACGCAAGTTTCCATAAGCGTTGACGAGTACAGAGTAGTAATCGCCTTCGCTTGAGAAGAAATTATCTGCGGTGATGTCCTCGTAGATTGTTTCTTCTAGATCAGTACAGCTCTGGAACGTAACTGTAGATACGGCGGCGGCTGCAATCAATGCGATTTTCGAAAATCTTTTCATTGTATTGATCTGTTTTAAATTATTTCAAGTTGAATTTCACGTTTAACGCAATAGTACGTGCACGTGGGTAGTTCGTGTAATCAACACCTAATGAAGGTGCACCATTACCTGAAGCAGCGGTGTTCACTTCTGGATCATATCCAGAGTAGTTCGTGAGCAACAATAAGTTCTGACCACTCAATCCTACTACAGCTGAATTTAACCACTGTGAACCTTTAACGTCTACATCGTAAGAGATGTTTAAGTTATCGAGGCGCAAGAAAGAAGCGTCTTCAATCCACTGAGAAGAATAGGTTGGAGTTGAAGTCAACATATCATCAGTGAAATCTAAAGCAGGAGCCAATAAGTTAATATTGGTGTTTAAGTTGTCAAGTGTAGTATACTCCATTGCAGTATTGTTGAATACAGAACCGCCTTGCTGTCCACGGAAGAACACGCTTGCGTTGAATTTTCCGAAGCGGAAAGTATTCAAGAAACCGTAAGTAAAGTCTGGTTGAGCCAAACCGATTACTTGAGCTTCATCGCTGTAGGTATTAGCCGAAGCATCGTACACAAGACCGTAGAACGTTCCGTACGCTTCACCAACTACAAGTTTTTGAGCAAACGCACCTGATTGTCCAGCACCAGAAATGGCACCCGTAAGAATATCAGAGTTCGTTCCTAGGTCTTCGATCATCAATCTTGAACGTGATAAGTTGAAGCCAATATCCCAACCAAAGTCAGAAGTGCTCACCAAAGCATAGTTCAACATCAAATCGAAACCAGTGTTAGATGTAGCACCTACGTTTGCCAACAATGTTGGAGCAACAGAAGGAGCCGGTGCTGGAACAGTTAACAATAGGTCAGAAGTATTCTTTTGGAAAACATCCAAAGAACCGTAGAATTTACCATCGTTCAATTCCCAATCTAAACCTACGTTAGTAGAAGCTGTACTTTCCCAACGTAGACTTGGGTTAGCAGGGTTCAAGTAACCCGTACCTGAAGTTGGGGAACCTCCGATAACGGCATTAGAACCTGTACCGATACGAGCAATACTTTGGTATTCACCAATTGCTTCGTTACCTACGACACCCCAACCGGCACGTAATTTAAGATCTGAAAAAGATTCTGGAACGAAGTCAAATTCAGACAAACGAAGTGCAGCAGCGAAAGATGGGAAAACCCCCCATTTGTTGTTCGCACCAAATTTAGAAGAACCATCGCGACGGACAGTACCGGTCAACATTAATTTGCCGCCGATATCATAGTTTGCACGAGTGTAGAAAGAAACGAGACGTGAAGCGCCACGGTAAGAGTACTTATCACCCAATTGCGCACGACCACCACCATCAAGGTTGTTGAAGCTGTAGTTATCAGTTACGAAGTCATAAGCAGTTGCGCCAAATCCTTCGTAATTGTTTTCTTGCCAAGAGTATCCTCCAATAAGGTTGAGCATATTACCGCCAACTTCTGCATCGTAATTTAAATACGTTTCCAAAACTTGAGACGATACTTGACCGAACTTCTGAGCGGCAATACCATTATCTGCAACACCGTAAGGCGTAGATTTAGGCAAGTATGTTTTACGAATCGTGTTGTACGTATCATAGCCTGTGTTAGCTGTAGCACTAAGACCTTCAACAAGATCTCCAAGGTCTAAACGAGCAGTACCGTTCATGGTAATACCTGTAGTACGAGCAACATCATCAATTTCCAATGCAGCCTGAACTGGGTTACGAACAGAGTTAGAAACGAATGTGTAGTTTCCATCCGCGTCGTAAACAGGAAGCGTCGGGTTCATCTTCATCACGTTAGTGAAGATACCACCTTCGAAACCACCAGTTTGCTGGTAAGGAGTCAAGTTGTCGTCCTGCTGCGAAACGTTAATGTTTCCAGAGAGGGTCAACTTACCATCCAACGTTTTTTGATTCATAGATAAGCGACTCGTGAATCGCTCAGTACCTGAATTAATAACGATACCGTCTTGATCTAAATAGCCTAGTGACAAACGGTAGTTACCTTCCGCTGAGCCACCTGATAATGATAAGTTGTGCTGTTGAGCAACACCCGTTTGGAATACTTCATCTTGCCAGTCTGTATCCGCGTTTCCTAGAGTGTTTCCTAGGCCGAAGCGGTTTACCGCTGCACGGTATTCGTCAGCAGTCAATAGATCCAACTTCTTAGCAAGAGTAGAAGCACTTAATTGGTAGTTATAATCAACTGACATTGCGCTACCGCCTTTGCCCTTCTTAGTAGTGATCAAAACAACACCATTCGCACCACGTGCACCATAGATTGCAGTAGCAGAAGCATCCTTCAATACAGTCACAGACTTAATGTCATTAGGGTTAATGTCGTTTAATGAACCTCCAAATGGAGCGTCATCTACAATGTACAATGGCGCCTGAGATCCGTTTACAGATCCAAAACCACGAATACGTACTGTAGAAGTACTACCTGGTTGTCCAGAAGTGTTAAATACAGCCACACCCGCCGCTTCTCCTGCCAAAGCCTGAGATACGTTGGTAAATGACTTATTGGAAATATTTTCTCCAGCAACTACCTTAGCAGAACCTGCGAAGGAAGTTTTAGATACATTTCCGAAACCTGTTACAATAACTTCTTCCAATGCCTGAGCATCTTCTGCTAATTGAACATTAACAGTGTTAGAAGAACCTACTACTACATCTTGGGTTTTCTGCCCTATATAGCTAAAACGCAAAGTAGCCCCTTGCGCAACAGATATAGAATATAAACCGTCAAAATCTGACTGGGTACCTGTTGTAGTACCAACCACCAATACAGAAACTCCTGGTAAGGGAGCACCGTTTTGATCCGTCACTTTTCCTGAAACTGTCTTTTCTTGAGCGAAAGAAAAAACAAAGCATAACATCATAAAAGATGTTAAAAGCTGCGTTAAATTTAATTTCATTGATTGTTTTTTTAGTTAATTGCCAACAAAAATGAGTAAAATTTATTATTAACGCAAATTTAACATGCCGTTAAGCCGCTATTTTAGGTGCTTAATCGTCATTTTTAAGGAATTATAACTAAAAAGCCCTGAAAACAAATTTATATTGAGAAAAAATCGATTTAGTGCTTGAATTATCGGATAAAGTGTTAAAATGTTTACGACAATCACAATGTTAAACGCAAAAAAAATTCTGAAATGCTACATTTTTATAACAAAAAACTCCTCGTGTGTGGCACAGATGAAGCCGGCAGGGGGTGCTTATCTGGCCCTGTTACAGCGGCCGCAGTGATTCTTCCTAAGTCATTTAGGCACCCCATGCTAAATGATTCAAAAAAACTATCTGCCAAACAGCGGGCTATTTTGGCGCCTATCATTAAACAAGCAGCAATATCTTATGGAATAAGTCACGTTTCCCCACAAGAGATAGATCGCATTAATATACTCCAAGCATCCATTAAAGCCATGCACAAAAGCATTGCAAAACTAGAAACTTCCCCTGATTTTATTATTGTAGACGGGAATAAGTTTAATCCATATCCAAACATTGCTCATGAAACCATTGTTAAAGGAGACAGTAAATTTTATGCCATTGCTGCAGCATCTGTTCTAGCAAAAACAGCCAGAGATGAATACATGCTAGCACTACATAAAAAATTTCCCTTATACCAGTGGAATAAAAACATGGGGTACCCAACAAGCATTCATAAAGCAGCCATTCTAAAATGGGGTGTTTCACCACATCACAGAAAGACATTTAAAGGGGTTAAGGATATTTGATTAAGCAGCAGAGGAGCCTGTATTATTTTAAGCCATAAATAGTACCTTTGAAAAGTTATAATTGAATACCATTCCATGAAATCTTACCTTATTTTTTTTACCGCATTGTTTTTGGTGCATTGCAGCCCAAAAACTGCAAACCAAGAACAGCCACTTTTAAGTTATTTATCCAATCAAGATGATTTTGTCATTAGAACGGATCATTTCAATCAGTTAAAAGCAAACCTGAACAACAATAGTCAATTTTTGAACTTTATTAATCAGGGGGCGTTTAAAAATTCTAAACAGCGCTTTGAGTTACTACAAAAAATTGATGTAAACACTCAAGCACTTATAAGTATAAGAGAGATTGGAAAAGATGACATTGATTTTATCATTATCACAGAATCAGCCCAGAGTACTTTAGCTTCATCTGATCAAGTTTCAAGTAAAAACTACCAGAAATTTTTAATCGAAAAAAGGGTTTATCCCTCTAAAAATAAAGATCAGGTGCTCTACTCTGTGATCATAGGGGAAAATCTATTATTGAGCTCTTCTCAGCTACTCATTGAGAATACCATAAGGAATTACAACAACCCAATAGCTCCTGATTCATTAGTGAAACTCTTTAAGGTAACCGAAGAAAACAGCCTTTACTTTAGATTAAATTCTAAGAGCTTTTTATTGAAAAATAGCTTTTTCCCCTCCTTTACCAATAGTTTTGGTGACTGGGGCGCATTGAGTATTGGCTTGGCCAATAAAAAAATGGAATTTCATGGTTTTAATTCAAGAAATGACAGTGTTCCTTATTTTCTAAACCTTTTTAAAGAAAGTAAACCGGTAGTACTAAAATCTCCTCATTATATTCCCGAAGTGGCTTCCAGCATAAAAATGTATGCCGTTCAAGACATGGAACAATTTAATAGTGTTCAAAACAAAATCAAAAACAGGGAGCTCGCTTTAGATACCCTTTTTAATCAAGTAGCGGAAATAGCTACTTTTAAATTAAAAGAGAATACCTTAGCCCTCATTCATTTTACCAGCCTTGAACCAGCCTATCTTTCAAAACTGGCAGAAAACAATACCCCAGATTCTGAATACAGAGACTACCCCATATACCGTTTAAACAATCCATCATTGATTGAAACTTCCTTTAATACGTTATGGAATAAATTAGAGGCAACCTATATGGTTCCCATAGAACAAAGTCTATTATTTAGCAGTGATATTTCAGACATAAAGACCGTAATAGGTAATTTAAGCACTGGAACAACCCTTGAAAATAGTCCTGCGTATACGAGCGCTAAAGCGTCTTTGGCTGAGGCTTCTACCGTATTGTTTTACCAGGCGCAAACAACTCATTTTAATCCAGATAAAGCACACGATTATTTTTTAGCGCCAAACAAAAAAGAAGATAAAAACACCAAAGTCTTTGCCTCTCAATGGGTGGGCGACCAAGATTTCTTTCACCAACACTTGGTGTTTCTAGATTTACCCCCTAAAAAAGACCACAGAGGTGTTTCTCCACTAATGAGTTTACAATTAGAAAATCCAATATCATATGGGCCTCAGTGGGTGAAAAATCACATTAACAAAAAGCAAGAAATACTGGTTCAAGACCATAAAAACCAGTTGTATCTTTTTGACAATAATGGCAAATTACTTTGGAAAAAAGAACTTCAAGGTCCTATTCAGGGAAAAGTAGCTCAGGTAGACCTGTATAAAAATGGCCGCTTACAATTGGCATTCACTACCACAAATCAATGGCTCGTTTTAGATAGAAACGGAAACGAAGTACCGCCGTTTAACAAAACTTTTAAAGACGGAAATTTGAGTCCTTTGGCCGTGTTTGACTATGACAACAACAAAGAGTATCGTTTTGTTTTTGGACAAGGAAAGGATATTTATATGTACGACAGAAATGCAAAAAACGTACGTGGATTTAAATACAATAAAACTAAATCTTCTCTTTTAGAGGCCCCAAAGCATTTTAAAATATCCGGAAATGACTACTTGGTATTCAAAGGAATAGACGGGAGTTTAGATATTTTAAACAGGATAGGTAAAACCAGGGTAAAAACAGCCAAGAATTATTCCTTTTCTGATAATGAAATAGCCATTTTAGATAAACAGTTCTCTTTTACAAACCTCGAGGGCAATCTCATTCAGATAAATACCAAAGGTAAAGAAAACAAGAGACCTTTAAAAGTAAATGCCGCACACAGAACAGCCATGAAATTTAACCAATTGGTGGTGCTAGAAGACAATATATTGTATTCAAAAGGTAAAAAAGCAGTGCTCGAATACGGAATTTACACCCCTCCAAGCATATTTAAAATAAAACAAAAAATATACCTAAGCATTACAGATACCCAGAACAAAAAGGTTTATTTGTTTAACAGCGATCTCAAAAATCTTGGAGGATTCCCTGTATATGGGGGCGGGGAAATTGACCTAGTAGAATCTTCAGAGAACGGCACATTGATTTTGGTTACCAAAGACAAGGAAAACAGCCTTGTGGTGTACCAACTTAAAGAATAAGTTTAGCTAAAAGACTAGTAAGCCATTTAAGTGACGCTATAGCCTGCTTGTTTACAAAGAACTTAAGCTACATTAAAAAAATCAGGTATTTATCTCAGCTTCAAAAAGCAATAGGAAGTGCTTTAAGAGCTTGGCTTTAACCTCATCTGTATCCTGGGGAATACCATGGAGCTCTGCAGCCATAGAAGTCACAGCCTTATCTTTAATACCACATGGAATCATGAGATCAAAATAGCCCAAATCTGTATTCACATTGAGTGCAAATCCATGCATGGTAACCCACCTGCTGGCTCTAACGCCCATAGCACATATTTTGCGTGCGAAAGGGGTGCCTACGTCCAGCCACACTCCTGTTTCTCCAGGTGACCTTGTCGCATTAATACTGTATTCAGCCAAAGTAAGTATAACCGTTTCTTCTAACAAACGGAGGTATTTGTGAATGTCTGTAAAGAAATTCTCTAAGTCTAAAATAGGATAACCCACTATTTGCCCAGGGCCGTGATAGGTAATATCTCCCCCCCTATTGATTTTATAAAAGCTGGCTTCTTTTTCTTTGAGGGCTTCTTCAGAGACCAATAAATGGTCCAAATTACCACTCTTACCCAATGTAAAAACATGAGGATGTTCCACAAAAAGGAAATGATTGGGCGTAGGTAAAGAAGTATTTTCTTTCTTATTCTGAACTTTTAAGGCCACTGTTTTTGCAAACAAAGCCTCTTGGTAATCCCAAGTCTCCTTGTAGTCTTTGAGACCTAAATCTTCTAAAATAAGTTCCTTATTCATGAAGCAAAGATACTATTTCAAGAGTGGTTTTAGTCATTGGGGTTATTCAAAATAACCAAAGCGGCAATGACCCCAGGAACCCAACCGCAAAGGGTCAGTAAAAAAACAATTAAGATAGACCCACAACCTTTTCCAATCACTGAAAGTGGCGGGAATAGAATGGCCAATAAAACACGCCAAAAACTCATCAGTATTCCTTTTATATATAATTAGTCTTTTAATTGACGTAAAAGTAGCTCAAATGTTACATGCATAACCATAAATTAATACGAAGTACTTATATTTGCCCCTTATAATTCGCACCTATGCAACTGACAGAACAAGAAATTGTAAGAAGAGAAAAGTTACACAAATTAAGAGCTTTAGGAATCAATCCCTATCCGGCTGCTTTATTTCCTGTAAACACTATGTCTACAGAGATTGAACAAAACTATGTAGAAGGAAAACAGCTTATTGTCTCTGGAAGGCTCATGCGAAAAAAGGTACAGGGGAAAGCCTCTTTCGCAGAAATTCAAGACAGCGAAGGTCGCATTCAATTATACTTTAACAGAGATGAAATAGATACCACTCCAGAAAGCCAACAGTACAATGAAGTGTTTAAGAAACTCATTGACCTTGGCGATATTCTAGGCATAGAAGGCACCCTCTTTACCACCCAAGTAGGAGAAAAAACGGTGATGGTTAAAAAATTCACCTTATTAAGCAAAGCTTTAAGGCCATTACCACTACCAAAAGTAGACGCAGATGGTAAAGTGCACGATGAATTCAACGATCCTGAATTAAGATACAGACAGCGTTATGTAGATTTGATTGTAAATCCTCAGGTCAAAGACACCTTTATAAAGAGAACAAAGATCACCAATAGTATTAGAAAATTCTTTAATGACAAAGGCTATTTAGAAGTAGAAACCCCGATTTTACAACCCATTCCAGGGGGAGCCTCTGCAAGGCCTTTTATTACCCATCACAATGCGCTTAACATGCCATTGTATCTCAGGATTGCCAACGAATTATACCTCAAAAGGCTCATTGTAGGTGGTTTTGACGGGGTATATGAATTCTCAAAAGATTTTAGGAACGAGGGAATGGACCGTACCCACAATCCAGAATTCACTGTGATGGAGTTATACGTAGCCTATAAGGATTACCATTGGATGATGGACACTACCGAGAAATTACTTGAAACCATAGCATTGGAATCTAATGGAAGCTCAAAAATAACAGTGGGCAAGAATGTTATTGAATTCAAAGCACCCTACCCAAGAGTACCCATCCTTGAAGCCATAAAAATTCATACTGGTTACGATGTAGCCGGATTGAGTAGAGACGAGTTAGCGGAGGTAGCAAAATCCCTAGATATTGAAGTTACAGAAAGTATGGGTATTGGAAAACTCATTGATGAAATATTCGGAGAACGTTGCGAACACCATTATGTGCAACCCACTTTTATCACGGATTATCCAAAGGAAATGAGTCCGCTCACCAAAGAGCACAGATCCAACCCAGCTCTTACAGAGCGATTTGAGTTAATGGTCAATGGAAAAGAATTGGCCAACGCATATTCAGAGCTCAATGACCCTATAGACCAGAGAGCCCGTTTTGAAGATCAATTAGCCCTTTCTGAAAAAGGAGACGACGAAGCCATGTTTATTGACCAAGACTTCCTTAGAGCCCTAGAATACGGAATGCCTCCTACCTCTGGGATTGGAATTGGTATAGATAGATTGGTCATGCTTATGACCAATAACGCTTCTATACAAGAAGTGTTGTTTTTCCCTCAAATGCGTCCAGAAAAGAAAGCGATTGAACTTTCAGACAATGAAAAAATAGTGCTGGAGCTATTGAAAAAAACCAATCCTATGCCTTTAACAGACTTAAAAGATGCCAGTGGATTGAGCAATAAAGCATGGGACAAAGCCATTAAAGGTCTTACAAAAATTCAGTTGGTTGTGGTGGCCAAAGAGGCCGATGCACTTACTTGTGCCCTCAAAGATTCATAGATTCGAAATACGAAACATTAGAATTTTTGAACTTAGGACTTTCACCACCCTTTTAACCAAAGCGCCTTTTATATCACAGATAAAAAAACTAGCTTAGGCTAAATTTTTTAAAGATGAGTAAGAGCAAAATAGTGGGCTTATTTTTGGGACCTGTATTTTTCCTATTGATAATATTATGGCCTGAGCCGTTTTTAAGTAACGAAGGAGATGCCGTAATTGCCGTGGCAATTTGGATGGTCAGCTGGTGGCTCACCGAGGCTGTCTCCATTTCTGTAACCGCCCTGCTGCCTTTGCTTTTGTTCCCCTTATTAGACATTATGCCTATTGCAGAAGTAGGAAATAATTACGGAAGCCCCATTATTTTTTTATTTTTTGGTGGTTTTGTTATGGCGCTTGCCTTAGAAAAGGTCAATCTCCACAAAAGAATTGCACTCAACATTATTCGTATTACGGGCACTACGCCAAACAAAGTAGTCCTTGGTTTTATGATCGCCACAGCTTCTTTGAGTATGTGGATTAGTAATACTGCCACTACAGTAGTCATGCTTCCTATAGCCATGTCTGTGATTAAGTTGTTAATTCACGACATAGATGGGTTTACTAAAAAAGACCGAAATTTTGCCGTAAGTGTCCTTTTGGGTATTGCTTTTTCAGCCAACGCAGGAGGTATTGCCACTGTGATAGGTACACCACCAAACTCTATTCTTATTGGACTACTCGAAAATGAATACCAAATAGAAATCTCCTTTTTAAAATGGATGGTATTTGCATTACCCTTCTCAATCATTATGATTGGTTTGAGTTATGTAACGCTTGTACACCTGATCTTCCCAAGTAAAGGATTGAATTTTTCCGCATCAAAAGAAGTGATCCAAGTAGAATTAAGAAAATTAGGCCCCACCCGTTCCAAGGAAAAAATGGTCTTGGCCATTTTTGCGGTGACCGTATCCCTTTGGATCTTCAGAACTTTAATCAATAGTATTTTCCCATCCTTAGGATTGTCAGACACTATGATCAGTATGTTTGCCGCAATAAGTTTATTTGCGGTCCCTTTTAATCTTAAAAAAGGAGACTTTATACTGGATTGGAAAGACACTGAAAAATTGGCGTGGGGTATTTTAATACTATTTGGTGGCGGATTGGCTTTGGCCAAAGGGATGTCTGTTTCCGGAATTGTAGATCAGGTTTCTCAAAGTATTGCGGCAGGTAATTTTAGTATTACTGCTACCGCCAGTTTACTAATTTTACTCATGTTATTTATGACAGAACTCATGAGTAATGTAGCCTTAGTAGCCGTATTAGCACCTGTAGTAGCAGGAATAGCTATTGGTTTAGGAATTCCTATGGTTTACTTACTTATCCCCGTTACAATGGCCAGCAGCTGTGCTTTTATGCTCCCCATGGCGACCCCACCAAATGCCATTGTCTTTGCCAGCGGTTTTATAGAGGTCAAGGATATGGTCAAAGCAGGTATTTTACTCAACTTAGTGGCTGTGCTCATCCTCATTGGACTATTTGAATACATTATTCCATTACTCTTTTAGTATTTGTGATGGATACCCCATAAGAGTATTGGAGGATTTAAATAAATCATCACATTTTAGAATCTCCATGTTTTAATAAAAGTACCATCTTATGATTTTGTTAACATTTCTTTAGGACAATTTTTCGGTTATTTGAGAAGCTATAAAATCAAAAAACATACCTAATGATTAAAAAAAACCTTCAGTACCTGTTGTTTTCACTCTTAGTGATAGGAAGTGTTAGTAACAGTGAAGCCCAGCTTTTCAAGAAAAAAGCCAAGGCAAAAGCGCCTACAGAGGCAAAACCAAAAATAGATAAAAATGCACCGCAGCCTTACGCTAAGGTAATTACCAAAGAGGCAAAAACAGACAAAGGCCTTTTTGACGTGCACCAAATTAAAGACAAATTTTTCTACGAGATACCAGACAGCCTATTAGGGAGAGAAATGCTCATGGTAAGTAGAATTTCAAAAACTGCCTCAGGAATTGGTTTTGGGGGTGGAAAAATAAACACCCAGGTCATGAGATGGGAAAAAAAGGGAGATAAAGTGCTCCTAAGAGTGGTTAGCCACGAGGTGGTAGCAGCAGATTCTCTTCCGGTGAAAGAAGCCGTTGTGAATTCTAATTTTGAACCCGTATTGTATTCCTTTGATGTAAAATCTAATAGAAAAGATTCTATTCTTACAAGTACTGTTATAGAGGTAACGCCTCTTTTTAGTAAAGATGTAAGTGCATTGGGTATGCCTGATAGATACAAAAAAAGATACAAAGCTTCTCGTTTAGATTCTGAAAGAAGCTTTATAGAGGGTATTAAGAGTTACCCTATGAATATTGAGGCAAGACACGTGAAAACTTATTTTGCGGGCAATCCTCCTTCTAATTCAAGCTTGGGGTCTATCTCAGTGGAGATTAATAACTCCATGATATTACTTCCTGCTGAACCTATGAAGAGACGCTATTTTGACAGGCGCGTTGGTTGGTTCGAGAGAGATCAGGTAGACTATGGATTAGATGCTCAAGAGAGTAAAACCGTGAAATTTCTTGACCGTTGGAGACTCGAGGTTAAGGAGGAAGATATAGAAAAGTTTAACAGAGGAGAATTAGTAGAGCCAAAAAAACCAATCATATATTACGTAGATAGGGCTACACCAAAACAATGGGTGCCTTTTATAAAGCAGGGAATAGAGGACTGGCAAGTGGCTTTTGAAGCTGCAGGTTTTAAAAACGCCATTATTGCCATGGACCCTCCAACGCCTGAAGAAGACCCAGAATGGTCTCCAGAAGACGTGCGTTATTCTGTTGTACGTTACTTAGCTTCTCCAATTCCAAATGCTAACGGACCTCATGTAAGTGATCCAAGAAGTGGGGAGATCCTAGAATCTGACATTAACTGGTACCACAATGTAATGAGCCTATTGCGCAACTGGTATTTTGTACAAACTGCAGCCATTAACCCAGAAGCACAAGGTGTGGCTTTCAAAGATGAAGTAATGGGTCGTTTAATACAATTTGTTTCTTCTCATGAAGTAGGCCATACTTTAGGGCTTCCTCATAATATGGGAAGTTCTGCTGCATACCCTGTAGATTCTTTAAGATCTGCAAGTTTTACTAGCAAATACGGTACTGCGCCATCCATTATGGACTATGCCCGTTTTAACTATGTGGCTCAACCAGAAGACAAAGGCGTAGCCCTCATGCCAAATATTGGTGTTTATGACAAATACGCTATTGAATGGGGATATAGACCTATCTTAGATAAAACGGCAGAAGAGGAAAAACCAGTACTTGACAGCTGGATTATGGCCCATGACGGAGACCCATTATACCGTTTTGGTCACCAACAAGGTGGCGACGTGGTAGATCCAAGTTCTCAAACAGAAGATTTAGGAGACAATGCTATGAAAGCGAGTATGTACGGGATTAAAAACCTACAAAGAATTGTACCTAAACTAATCGAATGGACGGCAGAAGACGGGAAAAATTATGATGATTTAGAAACCCTTTACGGGCAAGTATTATCTCAATTTAACCGCTATATGGGGCATGTGTCTAACAACATTGGTGGGGTGTATGAAAACCACAAAACCTATGAGCAAGAAGGGGCTGTATATACTCCGGTAGCTAAGGCGCATCAGCGGGACGCTATGAAATTTTTACAGCGTGAATTATTTCAAACGCCTGAGTGGATGTTAGACCAAAACATCTTTAATAAAATTGAGTACTCAGGAACGGTAGACCGTGTTCGTGGCGTTCAAGTAAGAACGTTAAACAACGTACTTAGTCTAGGTAAAATGGCGAGACTCATTGAACACGAAACAGCCATGGGGTCTAAGGCCTATACTTTAACCCAAATGATGTCTGAACTAAGAAGGGGGATCTGGTCTGAAATTTACAATGGTCGCGCTATAGATACCTATAGAAGAAACCTACAAAAAGGACACATTGACCGCTTGGCTTATTTAATGACTGCAGACAGTCAGAGAAAATTACCGAGCTACGGAGGGTATCAGAAATCTACTGCAGTGAATACGTCTCAATCAGACATTCGCTCTGTAGTAAGGGGAGAATTAGTGACCCTTAGAGCACAATTGAGAAATGGATTAGCCAATGCGGCTAATACCATGTCTAGATACCATATGCAAGATGCCATTGCTAGAATTAATGACATCTTGGATCCTAAATAATCCAACCAAACCAATTCTTTAAAAAGGGAGGCTTTCAGCCTCCTTTTTTTATGTGGTTAAGAGATCAGTGAAGGCGCTATGCGTTCCAATGCAGCAATGGTGAAATCCAAATCTTCATAACTCAAGGCGTCATTTAAAAAATAACTCTCATAGGCAGACGGGGGCAAATAAATCCCTTGTGCTAACATAGCGTGAAAGTATTTTTTAAAAGTTTCATTGTCGCCAGCAGCTGCAGAAGAAAAATCTGTTACAGCGGCCTCACAAAAATGGACAGAAATCATGGAACCCAGCCTATTAATCGTATGGGGAATACCGTGCTTAATTAGCACAGCTTCTATTCCCTTATGTAAATAGGCTGTTTTTTCTGCCAAACGTTTGAATACCGCTTTATCCTTCGATAGAGCTTGTAACATAGCCAAACCTGCACTCATAGCAAGCGGATTCCCGGACAGCGTTCCTGCCTGATACACCGGTCCATCTGGCGCCAAATAATTCATTATTTCTGCTCTAGCTGCAAAAGCACCTACCGGCAAACCACCACCAATTACTTTACCAAAACAAACAATATCTGCTTGAATATCTAATACCTCTTGTGCGCCACCCGGAGCAAGCCTGAAGCCGGTCATAACCTCATCAAATACCAATAAAATTCCCTTGTGTTCACAAATTCTTTTAAGGCCTTGAATAAAAGTAGCTTCTGGAGGAATACAGCCCATATTACCCGCTACTGGCTCAATGATAATTGCGGCAATATCACCCTTGTGCTCTTGCACCAATTGTTGCACCCCTTCCAAATCGTTATAATCTGCCAAAAGAGTGTCTTTTG
>CAKZOR010000117.1 GCA_937136755.1 uncultured Flavobacteriaceae bacterium
TTTTTTGCCTTTTTAACCGCCCTCACCATTCCCCATATATTTCTGATGTACTTTTCAAAGAAAGTGGAATAGAACTATAATTTTCCCGGGTGTTTTCTTAAATTTGTTTTTTAATATTCAGCCCATATGTTCGATAATTTAAGCGATAAACTAGACAAAGCCCTTCATGTTTTAAAGGGGCATGGTCAGATTACAGAGATTAACGTTGCAGAAACTCTTAAAGAAGTAAGGCGTGCCTTATTAGATGCAGATGTTAACTTTAAAATTGCTAAAGAATTTACCAATACCGTTAGAGAAAAGGCATTAGGTCAGCAAGTATTGACGAGTCTTCAGCCGGGCCAGCTCATGGTAAAATTGGTTAAAGACGAGCTTACCCAACTCATGGGAGGGGAATCTGTAGGTTTAAACCTATCAGACAATCCATCTGTAATTTTAATGGCAGGTCTTCAGGGATCTGGTAAGACTACTTTCTCCGGTAAGTTAGCCTTGTATTTAAAATCAAAGAAATCTAAAAATCCTCTTTTGGTTGCCTGTGATGTATACAGACCAGCGGCCATTGACCAATTACACGTTGTAGGAGATCAGATAGGTGTTTCAGTATATTCAAATAAGGAAGAATCTAATCCAGTGGCCATTGCACAAGCGGGTATAGCCCATGCGAAAGCCAATGGACACAACTTAGTGATTATAGATACTGCAGGTAGATTAGCGGTAGATGAGGCTATGATGGAAGAAATTGCCCATATTCACAAAGCTATTACTCCAAGTGAGACTTTGTTTGTGGTAGATTCCATGACGGGTCAGGATGCGGTGAATACCGCTAAAGCCTTTCACGATGTCTTAAATTTTGATGGGGTTATTTTAACCAAGCTAGATGGAGACACTCGAGGGGGTGCAGCCATTTCTATTAAGTCTGTGGTGACCAAGCCCATTAAATTTATAGGAACTGGAGAGAAAATGGAGGCTTTGGATGTGTTTTATCCAGAGCGTATGGCAGATCGTATTCTTGGAATGGGAGACGTGGTCTCTCTTGTAGAGCGCGCACAGGATCAGTTTGACGAAGAAGAGGCTAGAAAGATTCAGAAGAAAATTGCAAAAAACACCTTTGGTTTTGACGATTTCCTCACCCAGATCCAACAGATTAAGAAGATGGGTAATTTAAAAGATCTTATGGGGATGATTCCAGGTGCTGGAAAAGCACTCAAGGGTCTAGATATAGACGACGACGCCTTTAAGCATATAGAAGCAATCATTCATTCCATGACACCTTTGGAGCGTAGCCAACCCTCTAAATTAGACGCGAGTAGAAAAAAACGTATTGCGAAAGGAAGTGGTAGGACCATACAAGACGTGAATCAATTGCTAAAGCAATTTGATCAGATGTCTAAAATGATGAAGATGATGCAAGGAGGTGGCGGTAAAAAAATGATGCAAATGATGGGTGGCCTTGGCGGCATGCGTTAATATAAAAAATTAAAATAAGGGGTTCTATGGAATTATTAGATGGGAAAAAAGTGTCTAACGACATTAAAGATGAAATAGCTATTGCCGTTTCTGACATGAAAGCCAGAGGAGAAAAAGTACCACATTTGGCTGCAGTTATTGTAGGAAA
>CAKZOR010000118.1 GCA_937136755.1 uncultured Flavobacteriaceae bacterium
GGATTTGGCAGGTATTTACACTATATTAGGTTAAAATCTTATGAGATCGTTTCCTTTTTTTAAAGAAAACAATCATGAAAAGCTTTAGATTATCCGTTTTATTTATTTTTATTTTACTTTCCTGTTCAGATCGGGAACTAGACCAAGAGACATTTTCAAGTGTCAATAATGTTGAAAAGCAAATACTTAAATCACCCTCATTAAGTACAGACTATTTTAATACCTTTCTTAAATCACAAGGATTAGGCGCTACAATAGTAAAAGATGTTACTTATGGTCTTCTAAGTAAAAAAATATTAAAGAGTGCTATTTATCAAAAATCTAAACAGTTATACGATCTATCTAATACCGTATCGATAGCTTTAGTAGTCAAAAGCAAAAATGTTATTTCTTATGTGCTTCCAAGAAAAGACAACCCCTTCAAAGCAGATATATATTTTGAAACAGATGGGATAGTTTCTGAAGAAGTCTTAGAGATTGATATTATAAATCATGAGGAATCACTTAAAGTTACATGGAATAAAAAAGGGAGCTACAAGAACACCACTTTTTTTGAAAAGAACTCAGAAGAGTGTACTTCATTTATAATTTCTTGTGATTGTGAAGAAGGGGCAGCTGATATTCAAAAAATAGGAGGAATTATAGCTTTTGCAGGATTTTTTGGTTGTTTTGCTTGTATTTTTGTTGGGGCAGCAATTGCAACAGTGGCAGCAACAATAAGTTTAGGATGTTAATATGATGAAGAAAAAAGTAACTTTAGAAACCATCGTTTATTTTTTAGCCATGGCATCTTTTTTTAAAAGTGCTTTTGATCATAAAGAAACATTCTTCTTTGAGGGCTTATTTTTTGTTTTGGCTGGAGTGTCATCTGGGTATTTTTTGTATAAAAAAATTAAGAGTTAAGCTTAAAACTCGTACACCACACCAACACCTAGCAATTGCTTAAACTGGGTTTTTGGGATTCCTGGGTCTATGACACTGCCGTCTGCGGCTTTTTCTACGTCAAATTTAATGTCGTCGTCATAGATGAGGTGGGTGCCAATCTGGGCAGAGATGTATTGGTTTACCTTGAGGTTAAAGTTTAATTCCCAGTCAATGTCTATGTTTCCAAAACTGTTGAGGTAATCTGTGTAGAGATTGAGGCGAGAGGTCATTCGCACGTTTTCATATACTTCTTTCTCCCAGCTATGGGTGACCAGAAAACCCAATTCCATGAGGGTGTTTTTTCCGGCAGTGAGGACATTTCCATTTGCATCTAGTACGGCCTTTTCTACCCCAAAGGCCCCTTGGTTGGCCAATCTTTGGTCCAAGACAAAAGTGGCTTTCTGGGTAAGGGGAGAGATATAGAGGTTTATTTTCTTTTCAGTGTCAATATAAGAGGTACCTACTCCTAAAAACAGGTATCCAGGCGCCATGAGTCTGGAGATGGGTGTTTCTGTATTGGGGTATTTATAACCGTTGGCCAATTGGGTGTTAAAATTTAATTTTCCAGAGGTATACCACTTGGAAATGGTGTCTGTTCTATACCCGAAAGTAGAGGTGAAACGAAGGGCGTCGTCTGTTTTTCTAACCCCCTGGCCCTCTCGCATGTTCAGACCAAACCTAAAGTCTACAGCGTTTTCCCAGGAGATGTATCTAAAGGCATAATTGCGCTCAAAACGCGCTGCGGTAAGCACGGCTACAGAATTATCTCCCCCTGCATTCCAGTTTACAAAGGCTACTTCGTTGAGGTTAAAAGATACCTTGTTTTTCTTTTTCCAAAAGGAAGGCATATGAAAACGTTTGGGTTTTTCTTGAAGCGCCTTGGTTTTTTTAAGTGGGTCTAATTGGTTTGAAATTCTTGCCCCCGCCCTTTTTACCCCAGCCTTTTCTGGAAGCGTTCTAATCACAATGGTCTCCATTTCTGTAGTGTCTACCACGACCTGAGGAATGGAATCTTGGGTGTCTTGTGCTGTTAGGGACCCTGTGCTCAAAAAAAGACTGCTAGTGATCAATAATAAGAGCGCTAAGTGTTTGTTAGAAGGGGTCATGAAATGGCTGGATGGTTTGGTGGATCTCATGCGTCTAATAATTTTTTAAAGGTTTCTGTAAGGCCTGAGGCGTCTAAGCCCAATTGGGCGTAGAGGACTTCTGGTTTTCCATGAGACACAAATTGATCCGGTATTCCTAGGTGTACAAATTTGGGAGCGGTGAGATTTTTTTGGGGGCTGTGGGGCTCACTATTTTTTGAGGTGGTTTCCAGTTGGGTGATCGAGTTGAAATGGGCGGCAAGGCTTTGTCCAAAACCGCCTTGAATGGCACCGTCTTCAAGGGTTACTACACAGCTGTATTGACTGAAAATTTCCTGAACAAGCGCTTGGTCAAAAGGCTTGGCATAAATCATGTCGTAGAGTCCAAAAGCCCCTTGGGCTTTTTGGGCGGTATCTGTTTGGTTTTCTAGCGCTTTAATGGCAGTCATGGCTGGGTGTTTTAAAGGACCGAGACAGACTACCGCAATTTTCGTGCCTTTTTTATGTTGGACCCCTTTTGCGAAAGGCAGGGAAACAAAAGGCTTTTTCCATTCGTTTAACGCACCAGCCCCTCTGGGGTACCTTATGGCTATGGGCCCCATTTTATCTAGGGTTCCAGCTGCTTTATGGGCCGCGTGTTCTTGGGCTGCGGTGTATAAGAGGTTTCTGAGTTGTCCCTCATCTGAAGGGACTGCAATAGAAATATGGGGTACGGGCAGTAAGAAAGCGAGGTCAAATACCCCGTGGTGGGTAGCGCCGTCTTGACCGACTAGTCCCGCGCGGTCTATGCAAAATACTACCGGCAATTGCTGTAGGGCCACGTCGTGAATAAGTTGGTCGTAGGCTCTTTGTAAAAAAGTGCTGTAAATGGTACAATAAGAAAGTTTTCCCGCTGCTGCCATTCCTGCGGCTAGGGTCACGGCATGCTGCTCTGCAATGCCTACATCTAAGGCACGGCTCGGGTAGGCATCCATCATATATTTTAGGCTGCTCCCTGTAGGCATGGCTGGTGTTATGGCCATAATTTCTGGAAACATACCCGCCAATTCTAGCATGGTTTGCCCAAATACCTCTTGGTATTTGGCCGGTCCTTTCGGGGCTTTAGCTGTCCGTTGCCCGGTTTGTGCATTAAAAGTGCCAGGTGCATGATAGGTCACCTGATCTGCTTCTGCAAGCGGTAATCCTTTGCCTTTAATGGTTTTAATATGTAAGAGCCTAGGGCCTTTTTGCGCTTTCAAGGCCTTTAAGGTGTGTACAAGCGTGGGAAGGTCGTGACCGTCTACCACACCGGTATAGTCAAAACCCAAGGCGGTAAAGAAATTATCGCTGGCAGAGGGCTGTTCCGACCCCTGTGGTT
>CAKZOR010000119.1 GCA_937136755.1 uncultured Flavobacteriaceae bacterium
AGAAAAAATTAGCTTACAACTCTTTAACCTGAGTCTGGGTGTTCCCATAGAAAACCCCAGTGTATTGTCCGATAAATTAGACGTATTAGCCGCTGCGCACAAAGACCTAAGTCTTGTGGCCAGTCCTTTGGAAATCTCCCAAAATGTAGATTACAAACTCGTTTTGAATCTCAATGAACAACGTGCTTTAGAACTCAAATTGGCCAAGTCAAGGGCCTTACCTACTTTAAATAGTTTCATTAATTATGGCAGCAACGCCTTTAGCGATTCATTTACGTTTCTAAACGGATCCCAGCAATGGTTTAATTCTTCTGTATTGGGAGTAGACCTCAGAATACCTATTTTCAGCTCCTTTAGAAGAGACGCGAGCACCAAGAGGGCTAAGATAGCGCTGCTCAAATCTCAAACACAATTACAAGAGGCGTCTGAAAGCATAAGATTACAATGGGAACAAGCTAAAAGCAGTTTTGTCATGGCGGTAGAAAACCACCAAACGGCCAAAGAAAACCTTGGATTAGCGGCTAGAATTGCCCAAAAAAATGAACTCAAATTCAAAGCCGGTTTGGCAGGTAGTTTTGACCTTAGACAGGCGCAATTACAATTGTACACGGCCCAGCAAAGCTATTTAGAAGCCATGGTAAATGTCATTAACGAAAAAACAAACTTAGCCCAAATACTCAACCAATAATGGGCCTAAGAAAGAAATCCATAATAATACAACAAGTCACATCCTTTTATACCTATAACATGAAAAAATTCTATTCCATAATTGCCTTAAGCCTTCTTTTAGTTTCCTGCGGCAGCCCAGAAAGTGGCTCTGTATCTCAAACTATTGAAAGTGGTAATCTAGAAGCCATAAGAAGCATGAAAGCTACTCTGACCAGTGAACTCAATGTCATTGAATCAGATTTGGCCGCTTTAGAAGCTGCTATTGCCAGTTTAGACAGTAGTGAAAATCTTCCTCTAGTGACCACCTTTGAAGTACAACCTCAGGTTTTTAATCATTATTTAGACCTTCAAGGCAATGTAAAAACAAGAGAAAACGTCCTGTTGTACCCTGAAATGGCTGGTACCCTCTTGAGCGTTAAAGTAGCCAAAGGAGACCGCGTTTCTAAAGGGCAACTTTTGGCTGTTATAGACAATGGCGGAATGAGCAACCAATTGAGTCAGCTTAAAACTCAAGCAGCGCTCGCACAAACAACCTTTGAACGTCAAGCCAATTTGTGGAAGCAAAAAATTGGCTCTGAAATTCAATACCTCCAAGCCAAAGCACAGGCAGAAGCTCAAGCAAATGCAGTGCTACAATTAGAAAAAGTACTGGCAAAGGCGCAAATCACAGCACCATTTTCAGGGGTGATAGATCAGGTGTTAAAAGACCCAGGAACTGTGGTGTCTCCTGGTAACGGCTCTGAAGTATTCAGACTCATTAACCTCTCTAATATGTATATTGACGTAGATGTTCCAGAAGGCTATTTGGGCGCTGTAACCAAAGGTAAAAAAGCAGGGGTATATTTTCCTGTACTGCAGGACAGTGTACATGCTGTAGTGAGAGAAACAGGGAACTATATTAATCCAAACAACCGTTCTTTCAGTGCTGAAATTGCCTTAAACAACCCCAATGGAAGCATTAAACCAAATTTAAATGCCCGCGTTCATATTAATGATTACACCAATGAAAATGCCTTATTAATCCCACAGTCCGTTATCTCTGAAAACGCTGCCGGAGAACAATACGCCTATGTAGCAGAACTTAATGGAGATACCGCTATAGCCAAAAGGCACATTATTACCACTGGAAAAACACAGGGAGATTATGTAGAAATTATCAGTGGAATTAACGCTGGAGATTTAATCATAAAAGAAGGTGCGAGAAGTGTGAAAGATGCACAAGCCGTTAAAATTTTAAACTAATCCCATGAGCAAACAACAAAAAAACGTCAATAAAGAGTTTAAACTCTCTTCATGGGCCATAGACAACCCTTCGGTAGTTTATGTCATGATTGGTATTTTCTTCTTTTTAGGACTCTCTGCTTATTTTGACATGCCCAGAGAAGATTTCCCTGAAATTAAGGAAACTAAAATATATATCTCTACTCCTTATCCCGGAAACACTGCAGAAGACATAGAGCGTCTCATCACTGACCCACTAGAAGACAAATTAAAAAACATCTCTAATGTAGTGGAAATTACCTCCACTTCACAAGAAGACTATGCCATAATCACCGTAGAGTTTGACGAAGACATCTCTGTAGAAGCGGCCAAACAAAAGGTCAAAGACGAGGTAGACTCTGAGAAAGCCTCTGAAGACTGGCCTACTTTTAACGGAGCAAAAGTAGAACCTAATGTGTTTGACCTAAACCTGTCGGAAGAGATTGCCATTATGAATATTAACCTTACAGGAGATTATCCTGTGGAGCGTCTTAAGGCCTATGGAGAGTATTTAGAAGACCGCATAGAAGACCTTCCTCAAATTAAGAAGGTTGACATTAGAGGAGCGCAAGAAAAAGAAGTTGAAATACGCGGCACTTACTCGGAAAGAATTAAACAAATTGAAGCTGAGAAAAACCAACGCTTAAAAGCTTTACGAAACCAAGAAGCTAACGGCTTAACTCAGTTTATGAGTAACTACGGCGCGGCAATGGGCGCTGTAAACGACTTATTTGGCAGCTATGTAAACTCCATGGATAAGGACACCAAAAAGTCATTCGAGAAGTGGAAAAAGTTTGCTACTGCTCAAGCTTTAGTGAGTACGTTACTTGCTGTATCTAATGCCTTAGCTACTCCTGCACCTTGGCCTATACCGTTAATTATGGCGGGTGTTGCAGGTGCAGCGGGTGCGCTTAATGTTGCGCA
>CAKZOR010000120.1 GCA_937136755.1 uncultured Flavobacteriaceae bacterium
ACAGGAATAATTTAAATAAAATGCACGAAACAAATGATAATACAATAAGTATAGCAATCTGTTTCTAATAAAAGACAGGCTATATAAAAAAAGGGCTGCTACAAATGTAGCAACCCTGATTTTATAACAACTCCTTGGAAAGTTAGAATGTGGGAGTTTATAAGTCATCAATCATCATCTTCTTCATTTCTTTTCCTTTTAATTTAAATTTATTATCTAAGACTTTTAACCTACTGATAAATATAAACCCCCTAGGGTTTAATGAGCCCATTCTAATATTGCCAATCATATGAGCAGAAAGTCGCTTTTTATTTCCCGTACCTGCAGTAATGATTATATTTGGATTGGTATCTGTAAAAGCAGGAACAAAAGAAAACCCTCCACTACTCAACTCTACAGCTCCGTATTGTGCTTGCAGTGAGTGCGAAATGAACATCCATAAAAAGGCAAAAACTACTTTTTTCATAAAAACAATATAACTAAACCACAAAAATGCAGGAATAAAAGTAAAAGATCGCTAGCCTTGCCACTTATTTAGCTACCATTATTACAGAAACCAAGCGGTCAAAGGGCTAATTGTTATATTTTTATTGAACAGAAAAAGTGCTCCATGAAAACACCCATTCTCATTCCCTCAGTGACCGAATTTAATAAAGGTAAAGAAATTGAAACCCGCCACCCCTTAATCTCTGTCTTTAAACAAGAAGACAGCAAGCCCATTACACCCAATCATTACCAAACTGGACTATACCTTATCTTCTTAAAAGATTCTCCCTGTGCAGAACTCATTTATGGGCGTAAAACATACTACTACCAGGAAGGCACCCTTGTTTGCATGGAACCAGGACAGCATTTTGGGCTCGCATATCAAAATTTCACTCCAGTAAAACCAAACGGTTGGGGACTTGCTTTTCACAAAGACCTTTTAAAAGGAACTGCATTGGCTCAAAAAATTAAGGAATATCATTTCTTTTCCTATGCGGTGCATGAAGCCCTTCATATTTCTCAAAAAGAAAGGGCTACAGTGCTTGAGATGATCCAGACACTCTACTTAGAATTACAACAGTACACAGACAAACACTCAAAAGAGATTATTATTTCTCATCTAGAGCTACTTTTAAAATATTTCAAGCGCTTTTACGAAAGGCAATTTCAAACTAGAGAGATTGAATACCAATTATTAGAAGACAAAATTAATACGCTTTTAGAGCACTACTTACTAGATCGATTGGCAGAAAAACAAGGCCCTCCTAGTGTGAGATATTGCGCAGAAAAAATGCACTTATCTCCTAATTATTTTGGAGATCTTGTAAAGCAACAATTGGGAAAAAACCCCCAAGACATTATCCAAAACTTCCTCATCACAGAAGCTAAAAAATTATTACAGCAAGAGCAAAAAAGCATTAAAGAGATCTCTTTATCACTTGGCTTTGAATACCCCAACCACTTTAGCAGATTTTTTAAAAATAAAACCGGAAGTACCCCTAGTGATTTCAGAAGCTAGTGGGACTGTACCATGACAATAGCTGTTTTAATTACCTGGTCCAAACCGTATAAGCTAAGTTTTTTCGCTCCTCTTTCCATTGAGCGTCTGGAGCATAAGTACCGCCACCAATTTTAACCAAAAGATTTTGATCTATCTGGGCCACATAATAACCAGACGCACCGTCCTTGGCTTCAACCACCACCTTGCTGTTGGCGTTTATCCCAAAAGCTTTTCTGAGGGCAATCAGGGCATTGATCTCTTTTTGAAGGGATCCAAATGCATCTGAAAAAAAGTAATGATAGCCCCAAACCATAGGGATTCCTGGATGGGTTAACAAATAAGCGTAGCCTTGAATGAGCTCACTGGTATTTTTTGAAAACACATTGTCACAGTCATTTCTATTAATGCAACCAGTGTCGTGATTGTCTAAAAAAGTGATGGCTTTTTCTCCATAGCCTTCTATGGAGGCTAGCGATGGATTTGCTTGAAGGACCGTATACTTTTTCTGAACCACTGCCTCTGCCAGTCGGTACTTAATAGCAAAATCAAAAGCAGCAGCCTTGGGAGTAGGACTACCACTGAGGGTTTCTGAGGTTTTATCTATCCAAGAACGCAAAGCGTTGGGATTTCCGTCCCAGTACTCTCCAACAGACAAATAATAAGGGGTAGCGGCATTATACTCTCCCACGTATTTGGCAGGAAAACCTTTTACAAAATCATAGCGCCAAGAATCAAATCCCAAGGCTTTAAGCTGCCCCAAATAGGCCTTAATACCCAATTGAACCTCTTCACTTTTATGATTTAGGTCTCTGGCACCGCCCCAGCCCTCACCCTCGTCAAGGTCTCCACAAGGAGTTGTTCCAAAGGCGTCTGGATTGGTATACCCCTCGTCGTCCATACAGATCGCATCACAGGACCATGCAGGCTCTGTAAAATCATTCCAAGTGTCTGTGCCCACCCTATGGTTTATGACCAAATCTGCCATTCCATGCATTTTCCTTGACTTCATTACAGCCAACAATGACATTAATTCATTTTTATTTCCATGGAGGGAATTAAAATCAAATAACTTCCTAGGATGGTAGCCCATGCCCTCCCCCTCGCTAGAAGGTGGCATCCAAATACCATCTATATGGGCATTTGATAAGGCCACTATTTGATCTTCTAAAAAGGCATATAGAGAATTGTAATTACTGATTTTAGTGTCATTATAGCTGTCCCACCAAAACCCCTGAAGCAGTACGTCATTCAAAGGATCATTGTCTGCGTATACACTGGTCCCTTGGTCTACAAAAACTGCGTCTTCTTCAGCTTCTGTATTGGGGGAAGATTCTTCAGAACAGGATAGGAATCCTAAGAAAATTAGCGAAATAAAAATTATTTT
>CAKZOR010000121.1 GCA_937136755.1 uncultured Flavobacteriaceae bacterium
CTGGTGCTTTTAAGTCCGAAATGGGATCTAATAGCGGGTGACCCACAAAAGTTGGATTGTAGTGGTGTTTTTTGTAAAAATCAGGTTCAAACGGTAAAGTGACATATAAGTGGTCTATACTGGATTTGATTTTTGCTACTCGCTTTGGCCTAGAAGCCCAAACTTGAGGGGCTATATAGTAGTGTGTAGCAAAGCCCTTGTCTTTGGCCCAAGGGGCAATTCTTAAATTAAAGCCCGAGAAATCAATAAAAATAACAGCATCTGGTTTAAACTCAAGAAGGTCTTTTTTACAGAAAGAAATATTTTTAAATATTTGAGGGAGCTTTTTTAAAACATCTATAAAACCCATTACGGAAATGTCTTTATAGTGCTTGGCTAATACTGCGCCTTGTGCCTCCATAAGATCTCCTCCCCAAGCCCTAATTTGCGCATGAGCGTCAATTTTCATTAAATGTTTGACCAAATAACTTCCATGAAGGTCTCCTGAGGCCTCCCCAGCAATCAAATAGTATTTCATAGCCCCATAGCTTTTAAAATTAAAATGCTCAATGCTGCAGTAATTGTCGCTATTAAAACCCCTTTTGCTTCAGGGTCTTTTTTGAATTTAATAAAGGCAAAAAAAGCCAGTAAATTTAAAATGGCACCTAGTCCAATAATAGCGCCAAGGTATCCATTTGAGTAAGCCAATTGTAGGGTAGTTGTTATTTTAAGCGGTGAAAAAAGTAGGATGTATAGCAGTATACCCAAGCTATTTGCAAGGAATCCTACACCTATTCCTTTAGCTATTTTATAGCGGTGTTTTCCACTACTCTGCATGGAGTTCCCAAGTATTAATATTTTGAATAGCATGGTGTGCTGTAAGGTCAAATTGGGTAGGTACAAGGGAGATATATCCGTGATCTAAGGCCCATTGATCGGTGTCTTCTCCTTTGTCTTGAAGGTCAAAAACTCCAGTTAACCAATAGTAATCTCGTCCCATTGGACTGGTTCTTTTGTCAAATTTCTCCTTCCAATTTCCTTTGGCCTGTCTAGACACTTTAATTCCTTTGATGGAGGTGTTTTCCGTTGTTTTAGGAATATTTACATTAAGAACAACTCCAGAAGGAATTCCTTTGTTTAAGGATTCCTTAATAATTTGTTGGATAAAAGGTTTGGCACTTGCGAAATTGGCTTCCCAACTAAAGTCGCAAAGAGAGAACCCTATAGCGGGAATTCCTTCTATTCCAGCTTCAATGGCAGCACTCATAGTTCCTGAATAAATGACATTGATTGAAGCATTTGAACCATGGTTAATTCCACTAATGCAAAGATCCGGTTTGCGGTGTAAAATTTCTTGAAGTGCAATTTTAACACAATCAGCGGGTGTTCCGCTACAGCTGTATTCTTTTTGATCTGGATTGTTTTTATCTACGACAATTTGCTCTACATACAAGGTGCTGTTTATAGTAATCGCATGGCCCATACCCGATTGTGGACTGTCTGGAGCAACAACGATCACTTCGCCAATCTCCTTGGCAAATTCAATGAGGTGTCTTATTCCTGGAGCAGTAATTCCGTCGTCGTTGGTAATGAGTATGAGTGGCTTTTGCATAGCGGGCTATTTGATCACAAAAATACAATAATTATAAGCATTTGTGTCACGGCTATTTTAACAAAAAATTATTTCAGCAGGCTCAATAATTGCAGGCACTTTTACTTATCTTAGGACTTTAAAAGCCCTTAAAAGGCTGGTTGCAAAAAAAAATGAAGAAGATGAAAAAGAATTTTATATTAGTTTGCTCGGTTGTTTTATTTGCTTTTGTCTCTTGTAGTTTTACAAAAGGCATTAGCGAAACCTCTGACAAAGACAAGCTTTTGTTGGAGTTAATTAGTTATGTGTTAGAAAGGCTACACTTTGAGCCTACAGCAGTGAATGATACATTTTCAGAAAGAGTTTATGATAATTTTATAGGGGGATTGGACCCCATGAAACGATATTTTTTAGCTGCTGACTTAGCGTTATTCGAGGAATATAAAACCCAAATAGACGATCAGATTAAAGGAATAGACATTAGTTTTTTTAACCTTGTTCATGAGCGTTTAATCTACAGAATAGACGAGTCCAAAGACCTCTATAAGAAAGTACTCAATACCCCTTATGATTTTTCAGAGACAGACTCTTTGGTAGTAGATTATGATCTTCTGCCTTACGCACAATCAAAAAAAGAATTAGAAGCCCGTTGGAGGGCACAATTAAAATATGTGTCTTTAGGAACCTATTACGCATCTAAGGAGAATGAGGCCTTAAAAGTTGCAGAAGATTCAAATTATACCCCTAAAGGGATGGAAGTCTTGGAATCTGAAGCAAGGGCAAAAACTAAAGAAAGTCTGGAAGAGTATTTTGATTTTGTGGCAGATTTAGAAAGAAAAGATTGGTTTGTACAGTATTTAAACAGTATTGTAGAGACCTATGATCCCCACACTTTTTATTTTGCTCCAGAAGAGAAAGACAGGTTTGATATGGGCATGTCAGGTAAATTCGAAGGAATTGGCGCTAGACTTCAAAAGCGTAAAGACCAAACGAAGATTGTGGAAATAATTTCTGGAGGTCCTGTTTGGAGAGACCAAAGAATTGAGGTAGGAGATGAGATCATTAAAGTAGGGCAGTCAGGAGAAGATCCGGTAGATATTGTGGGAATGCGATTAGACGACGCCATAAAACTTATCAAAGGTCCAAAAGGTTCCTTGGTAGATTTGACCGTTAAAAAAGTAGACGGTACCCTAGAGGTAATTTCAATTACCAGAGATGTCGTTAAACTAGAGGAAACTTTTGCTAAAACAGCCACAGTAAATCAAGGAGAATATAAGTATGGACTTATTAACTTGCCTAAGTTCTATGTAGACTTCGAAGATTATAACGAGAGAAATGCGGCAACTGATATTGCGGCTGAGTTAGAAAAACTAAAAGCAGAAGGGGCTCAAGGACTCATTTTGGACCTCAGAGACAATGGCGGAGGATCTTTAAAAACTGTTGTAGACATTGCAGGTTTATTTATTAAAGACGGTCCGGTTGTTCAAGTCAAAACGGGACAAGAAAAAATTGAATTATACGAAGACACTGACAATCGCTTAGTTTGGGATGGTCCCTTAGTAATACTAGTGAATGAATTGTCTGCTTCTGCATCTGAAATTTTAGCAGCTGCCATGCAGGATTATAAAAGAGCAGTAGTGATCGGGAGTAAGCAGACTTTTGGAAAAGGTACCGTTCAAAACGTGGTGCCTTTAAATAATATTGTGAGGAGTAGTGAATTTGGAGACCTAGGGGCTTTAAAGTTAACCACCCAGAAATTTTATAGAATTAATGGAGGGTCTACCCAATTAAAAGGTGTAATGAGTGATGTTGTTGTGCCAGATAAATACAGTTATATGGATATTGGTGAAAGAGATTTGGACCACCCCATGGCTTGGGATAAAATTCCAGCAGCAGAATATACCCCCTGGGAGGGATATATTGATTTTGAAAGTACCATCGCTAATTCAAAAAAGAGAATGGCTGCCAACCCTCAATTAAAGCTCATTGAGGAGAACGCTAAGTGGTTAAAATCGCAGCAAGACAACAATAAGGTGTCATTACTTTATGAGGATTATGTTGCAGAGGTAAAATTAGATAAAGAAAAAGCCGCTTATTTTAAGCAAATAACCAAGTACGATTCTAAATTGACTTTTCAATCTTTGAACGTAGAGAAAACAATGCTTGCCCAAGATGCAGAACTCAGAGAGAAAAGAGATCGCTGGCACAGGGATTTAGCCAAAGACGTCTATGTAGAAGAGGCTGTAAATGTCCTACAAGATTTAAAAATCAGGTTTACCAATCCTTTGAAATTAGCCTCAGTAAAAGGTTAATGACTAGAGGTTTAGTCTAATTGATGGTGATATTCACCTCATCCTTGATGGGGTAGTAATCAATTGGCATTAAGAACTGCAAGATAATTGGCTACAACCTATCTTATTTCTGGCCCATTCTGGCCTTTTGGCGTACCATTTGTCCAATTCATGTTGTTCCTCATAGGGTTTTTGAAGCAGTTGGAACAGTTCATTTATTATAGAGTAGTCTTTCTTTTCTGCAGCCTCAATAGCCATTTGAGCCATATAATTTCTCAAAACATATTTTGGATTTACCGCATTCATTTTTTCTATAACGACTTGATCAGGCGATTTTTGAGCCAATCTAATTTCTGCATAACTACGCAGCCATAAAACCCACTTGTTTTTTACAGTACCATTGAGTGCTGTAGGGTCATAAAAAGCATTTATTAAAGAGCCAAATAACCATTGGTTGTCTTTTTCTAGATCGGTTTGGATGATATTGACTTGCTTAGTGCTGCTGGAGTCCGAGTGTGGTTCAGCCGTTTTGATTTTTTCTAAAAATTGAGCTGATTTGAAAAAGGCCAATTCCCGGTAAAATAGCGTCATATCTGTTTCTATAAGAGATAATAGAGGGTCAAGGTCTTCTATGAGTGCATCTAAAGCAACATCCTTGCTTAAATGCAGTCCTAGTTTCTCTTTTCTCATCTGAGCGTAAGTTGTCTCATAAGTCTCTTTAAAATGATCTAATGCGGCTTCTAAAGGTGCTGAATCTTCTACAATAGGGTAGAGCGCGTTGGCCAACTGATACAGATTCCAAAGTCCTACCTGGTGTTGGTTTCCAAATCTATAGCGACTTTCTTTGGCATCTGTTGTATTAGGGGTCCAATCTAAATCATAAGGTTCCATCCAGCCATATGGGCCATAATCAATAGTCAGCCCCAATACAGACATATTATCTGTATTGAGTACCCCATGAACAAAGCCTACGCGCTGCCAATCTGCGATTACTTTTGCGGTGTTTTCACAAACTTGTTTAAAAAAATCTATGGTCGCTTCTTTTAGTGGACCTTGGATGTTGGGGTAATAGTATTTGATGGTTTGTTTTACTAAGGTTGTCAATGTAGCTATTTCCCCTCTAGAGGAAGGTAATTCAAAAGAGCCAAATCGGATGAAATTTGGGGCTACCCTTGCAACAATGGCCCCTTGCTCTAAACCGGGATTGCCATTGTAAAGCATGTCTCTATTGACCAAATCACCACTGAGACACAAGGACAAAGCTCTTGTGGTAGGTACCCCTAAATGATACATGGCTTCTGAACATAAATATTCCCTAATACTAGATCTCAATACGGCTAATCCATCTGCAGACCTAGAATAAGGAGTTGGACCTGCACCTTTTAATTGAATTTGAGCCCAATCAGATGGAGTGTTCCAGTTTAAATCTGTTGTATTGCCATTTATTTTTATTCCTCCTAAGTGAATGGCGCGACCGTCTCCTAGTTGCCCAGCCCAATGGCCAAATTGGTGGCCACCATAGTTCATAGCAAAAGGGATGTGATGTTCACTTATTGTATTTCCGGTGAGTTGTTGGATGAGGTCTGGATCATCTTCATCAATTCCCAAAGACTTTAGCAAGCTACTATTGAGGTGGATTTTTAAAGCTGATTTTGTTTTTTTTGGGTTTACAAATGAGTATAAAGCCTCTGGTACAGCCCGGGGATACTCATCTAAAGAAGGGTCCTTTGGTAATGATTCTATAAAATGGTCCAACTGAAAAGCTATCATGATTCTTTTTTAAGCCATGTTGAATGTTGTGATTTTAGCTTAGTTACTTTAGGAGATATGACTACCTGACAATATCCTTGAAAAGGATTGCTGCTGTAGTAGTTATGGTGTTCTTTTTCTGCCTCGTAAAACACTGCTTTAGGTTCTAAAGTAGTGACTATTGGCTCGTCAAAATATTCCTTTAAACTTTGAAAGGTTTTTTCTGCGCAAGCCTTTTCTTCTTGAGTACCATAAAAAATAACAGACCTGTACTGAGTTCCAACATCTGCCCCTTGTCTGTTAAGGGTAGTAGGATCATGTGTGGTTAAAAATATTTCGAATAGTACTGATAGTGAAATAATAGTAGGATCGTAAACTACCTTAACTACTTCTGCATGGCCTGTACGCCCTGAGCAAATTTCTCTGTAGGTAGGTGTTCCAGGTACAGTTCCTCCCATATAACCAGGGACCACACTTTTTACCCCTTTGAGGAGTTCCATAACAGCCTCTACACACCAGAAGCATCCGCCTCCAAGAACAATTTCCTTATTTTCTAATCCCATTCTTTTAACCTATTTCCGTCTAGTTTTAAAAATATAAAAAGTAATAATGTAAATCCTAGCATTCCAGAGCCTCCATAACTTAAGTAAGGCAGTGGAATTCCTATGGTTGGAAGTAAACCTAGTACCATTCCAATATTAATAATATAGTGAATGCCTAATATAGAGACCACTCCATACCCAAAAATACGGTTAAACGAATTACTTTGTCTTTCGCTTAAAAATAATAGCCTCAACAAAAGTGTTGTGAATAACAGTACCACTGATGTGGTTCCTAAAAACCCCCACTCTTCACCTAATGTACTAAAAATATAATCGGAGTGTTGTTCAGGTACAAAATCTCCTTTGGTCCTGGTGCCCTCTAAAAACCCTTTTCCAAAAAAGCCACCAGCTCTAATAGCCTCTGTAGATTGATAGGTGTTGTATCCAATAGATCTATTGATTTTTTCTAAAATTTCGGGATCTGTCTCAAGATCTAGCCAAAGGCTAAAACGATCCCGGTGTCTTTGCTCGAATACTTCGTTGAAAACATAATTTACACTGGTGGCAAAAAGTATTCCAGCCAAAAGTCCAAAACTTAATTTAGCCCAAGACCATTTTATTCTTTTAGGTTTTAAAATAAATCCTAAACCACCGCCCAAAACCAGGCCTCCAATACTCCATATGACCCCCCATTTTAATACGGCTATAAATAATATAATAGCTCCGAAAACAGCCCAAAATATTTTCAGTGAAAATCCCTCTCTAAATAACACAAAAGACAAAGCAAAAAACACCAATGCAGAACCAGGATCTGGTTGGGGAATAACAAGTAAAGCAGGAATTAACAAAATAGTAAATGCAATAGTAGCATGAAGGTTATTTTTAATATCGGTTTGTATATCGCTTAAATATTTAGCAAGCGCTAAAGCTGTAGCTATTTTTGCCAGCTCAGAAGGTTGAAAATTAAAAAAGCCTAGATTGTACCAGGAGGTAGCTCCAGCAATTGTTTTTCCAAAGACAAATAGGCCCAAAAGAAATAAAAGTGCAGTAAAGTAATAAATAGCAGCAAATCGCTCAAAGGCTTTTGTGTTCACAATAAAAATGAATCCAGCGGCACAAAGACTTATGACAATAAAGAAAAATTGTTTGCCATAAATGGTACTAAAGTCAAAAATGCTGCTGTGATTTTCCGTAACCGTACTAGAGTAGATATTCAACCAGCCTACAAAAACTAGAATAAGATATAAGATAATCGAAACCCAATCTACCCTTATTTTTCCTATACTACCAAGCATATTCGTTTATTTTAAAGGGCTTTCCGCTCAAAGGTTTTGCGTATTCTTTCTCTAAACTGCTTTCAAGTATTTTTGTTTCTAGGGATGTATTGCTTATAGCACCTTTCAAGTATTTTTCCATCATAAGTGTGGCTATATAGCCAGCATATCTAGAGCCGTAATACCCGTGTTCTACATAAACAGAAATAGCAATTTCTGGTTTTTCTACTGGAGAAAAGCCTACAAAAATAGAGTGGTCGGTCAGCTGCTTTCGTTCCCCGTTAATTCGGGTGTAGTTTTCGCTAGTACCTGTTTTACCCGCCATAGTAAGCCCTTTTGTTTTCAAGTGTTTCGCTGTTCCAGACTCATAAACCTTTTGCATAGCCTCAATGATTGGCTCAAAATGTTCTTTGCTAATACTGGTGAATATTGGTGTGTTGTACACACTGTCATTAAAAGAAACACGGTCAATCTTTCTAAGTATATGAGGTCTAAAATAAAAACCCCTGTTGGCTATTGCTGCAGTCATATTAGCTAATTGAATAGGAGTTGTTGCTACCTCTCCTTGTCCAATAGCGTTAGAAATAAAGTAGGTAGGCCCCCATCTATTATCTCCATAAAAAGCGTCGTAAAACGGAACGCCAGGGATTCTTCCTGGTGCACCTGTAGGCAAGTCAGTACCCAAATAATCCCCTAAGCCAAAACTTTTCATATGTGAGACCCAGGCTTCTAGGCCAGCGTCTGAGTTGGGATATTTATGGAATATTTTTTTAAAAACCGCGACAAAGTACGCGTTGCAAGACTCAGATATGGCTGTGTATAAGTTTCTTGAACCACCCCCACAGTGGCATCCTTTTTTGTCTTTCCCGACAAAATATCCATTGTTGCAGTAAACGGTTTCTAAAGGGTTTAAAACCCCTTCTTCTAAAGCGGCAAGTGCATTGATTATTTTAAATGGTGATCCTGGGGAAGGCTGAGCCAATAAACTTCTATCCCAAGTGGGTTTGGCTATAGAGTCGTAATACAAGTTGGTGTAATTTCTAGATCGACTTCTTCCAACCAATAAGGAAGGGTCAAAGCTGGGGCCTGTAATGAGGGCTAGAATTTCACCTGTACTTGGTTCAATAGCGACAATGGCACCGCGTTTGTTCTCAAGTAATCTCTCTCCGTATTCTTGAAGTTCTTTATCTAGGGTGATTTGTAAATTTGTTCCCGCTTTTGGTGTTTTGTCATGAGCCCCATTTTTATAAGGCCCTATAATTCTATTGAATCGATCTTTTTGTAGGTATTGGACCCCTTTTTCACCCCGAATAATAGACTCATATTGCTTTTCTACGCCTGTTTTACCAATAAGTTCTCCAGAGTTGTAGTCTGGGTTGTTCTTCACCTCCCAAGGATTTACCTCGCTAATGTAGCCCAGTACATTGGCTGCAGCAGTTGTTTTATAATCTCTTAAATTTTGTTTTTGAATATAAAAGCCTTCGTACTTTCTCATTTTTTCTTGGAAAGCAGCGTAAGTCTCTTTGGAGAGTTTAGACACCATTACAGAAGGTAACCTAGGGGAGTATCTTTTGGCTCTCTCCATTTGATTTATAAAAGTCTCTCTATTGATGTTTAGTAATTGACAAAAAGCCAAAGTGTCCTTTAACGAGACTTCTCTAGGTACTACCATAAGGTCGTAGGCCGCCTGGTTGGCTACCAATAATGTATTGTTTCTGTCATAGATGTATCCGCGACTGGGGTAGATTGTTTGTGCACTTATTGCAGGATCCGATTTAAAAGCTTCAGGATTAGCACCACTAATTTGCAGACTACCAAGTTTAATGATAAAGCTAATGGCAGCTATTATAACAACTGAGAAAAGTAATAGTTTTCTCATTTTCTTCTCGGACTTAGTAGTGTGATTAACGGCAGGCTGAAAATAAAGCTCACTATTCCAGTGGAAAAGGTTTTTTCAAGTACCAGCAACCATTTAGACCAGCTAAATGCTTCCAAGCTAAAATAAACCAAATGGTGTAAAATAATTATTGCTGCTATAAATGAATAACGTTGTGCCACAGGTGCTTGTTGAATTCTAAAACTTTTTTGCTCAAAGTTCAATCCAAACATAATTCGCATCATTTTAGGCCTTATATAAGCCATGAAAACCAAAACAATGGCATGAAGGGCTAAAGTGTCTAATAAAATATCTAAGCTAAGACCAAACAAAAACGCCCATGTAATCCAAAGACTTCTATTTTTATGGGTAGGATAAATATATAAGATTAGGAGGTAGATCATTGGGCTAATAAAACCAAACAAAGCCATTTTACTAAAAACAAAAGCTTGAATAAGGATCAAAAGAACCACTTTTATAGGCAGGTATATAGGAAGCTCTCTATTCATCTGTATTTTTTTCTACCGCTTTAATCTCTTGTTTTAGATGATTTTTTATAACATAAACAGGCCCAATATTTTGCATGTCATTAAACAGTCGCACCTCAATAATATAGTAATTCTTAGCGGCAGTGAGTTTAAAGTCTTCAATAGTACCTACAGGAATATTCTCGGGAAAAATGCTAGACATTCCTCCGCTAATAATGGTGTCTCCTTTTTTGATAGGCGCTAAATCTGGAATGTCGATCAGTTGAACATTGTTGGGTTTTTTTCCATTCCAAACTAAGGATCCAAAATAGTCAGTTCCTTTCACTTTCACATTTATTTTAGATTTGCTGTGTAAAATACTCTGAACGGTGGAAAATGAATTTCCGCTGAACTCTATAATTCCAAGAAGTCCTTTTTCATTCACAACACCCATGTCTGTGAACACACTGTCTTGTTCGCCCAAGGAAAGGGTGAGGTAATTGTCTATTCCGGTGAAACTATTTTTTATAATTCTCCCGTTAATGAATTCAAAATTTTTATTCATTAGGGTGGAGTCATGGTTTAATTCATACTTTTCAAAAGCGACCAAGCGCTCCATTAAAACCTTATTTTGAGTGGTCAGAAATTTATTTTCGGAAGCCAATGAAAAATAGTCTCCAATGCCACTAAAGAACAAATGAATACCACCACTTAAACGGCTACTGGTGTTTAAATAACTTGATTTTAAGTAAATATTTTCACTGGCAGTAAGCGCAATCCCAATGAGTAAGTAACACCAAAATAACAAACGCAGCCTATTGCCAAGAAAAAAATCTATAATGCGTTGCATGGGTTGGAGTTTTCTTTAGCCAGGGGCTATTTCATTAAAATACTTTTGAATTTTTCTAAATTCTTTAGAGAAATCCCTGTTCCTCTAACAACAGCTCTAAGGGGGTCCTCTGCAATATAAACAGGTAAATCAGTTTTTAGAGACAAGCGTTTGTCTAGTCCCCTTAACATAGATCCACCTCCAGCTAGAAATATACCTGTATTGTATATATCTGCGGCCAATTCAGGAGGGGTATTTGAGAGGGTTTCCATTATAGCGTCTTCTATACGCAATATGGACTTGTCTAAAGCCTTTGCAATTTCTCTGTAAGACACTTGCACTTGTTTGGGTTTCCCTGTGAGTAAGTCCCTTCCCTGAACAGACATTTCCTCTGGAGGGCTTTGAAGGTCTTCTGTAGCTGCACCAATAGATATTTTAATATTCTCTGCGGTACTTTCCCCTACAAACAGGTTGTGTTGAGTACGCATATAGTAAACAATGTCATTGGTAAAGACGTCTCCTGCAATCTTAACAGACTTGTCGCACACAATCCCTCCTAGAGCAATTACGGCAATTTCTGTAGTTCCTCCGCCTATGTCTACAATCATGTTTCCTTTGGGTTCCATAATATCTATACCAATACCAATAGCTGCTGCCATGGGTTCATGAATTAAGTACACTTCTTTTCCATTTACACGCTCTGCAGATTCTTTTACCGCACGCATTTCTACTTCTGTAATCCCTGAAGGGATACAGATGACCATGCGAAGTGCTGGAGGGAATAATTTTTTCTTAAGAGAGGGAATGTTCTTAATGAACATACTAATCATCTTTTCAGAAGCGTCAAAATCAGCAATAACCCCGTCCTTCAAAGGTCTAATTGTTTTGATGTTTTCATGGGTTTTACCCTGCATGAGGTTGGCCTCTTTACCTACGGCAATAATTTTTCCAGTAGTCCTATCCCTTGCAACTATAGAAGGACTGTCTACCACAACTTTATCATTGTGAATGATCAGTGTATTGGCCGTTCCTAAATCTATTGCAATATCTTCAGTTAAAAAATCAAAAAAGCCCATGGGAAAGATGTTAAATTGCTTGGTCTAAGTTAGTGATAACGAAGGTAATAAATTTAATGTTTAAAATGGCGGGTCCCAGTGAGTACCATGGCAATTTTATTTTCATTGCAATAATCTACACTCAATTGGTCTTTGATAGAACCTCCAGGTTGAATCACACTAGTAATTCCAGCATTTCCTGCAATTTCTACACAGTCAGGGAAAGGGAAAAACGCATCACTAGCCATTACAGCACCCTCTAAGTTAAAAGAGAAACTATTAGCCTTGTGAATGGCCTGGTTTAATGCGTCTACACGGGAAGTCTGACCAGTACCACTAGCACAAAGTTGTTTGTTTTTAGCTAAAACGATGGTATTAGACTTGGTGTGCTTACACAATTTTGAAGCAAATATCAAGTCTTCTAAAGCGGCTGCATCTGGTTGGTTTTCAGTGACATATTGCAAGTCTTTTACCGCATCTGTAATACTGTCTTTTTCTTGTAATAAGAAACCATTTAAACAAGTCCTTAGTTGCGTTTTAGGCATTTCAACCTCGTTTTGAACTAGGAGAATTCTATTCTTTTTTTCCTGAAGTAATGCTTGAGCTTCAACAGAAAATCCTGGAGCAATAACTACTTCACAGAACAAGCTATGAATCTCAGTGGCTGTCTCCATGTCTATAGGTCTATTGGCAATTAAAACGCCTCCAAAAGCAGACACTGGATCTCCGGCAAGAGCGTCTTTGTATGCGGTCACTAAGCTGTCTCTGGTAGCGAGACCGCAGGCATTGTTGTGTTTTAAAATAGCAAAGGTAGGGGCGTCTTCTTTGAATTCACCCATCAATTGCACTGCTGCATCTACATCTAGAAGGTTGTTGTAAGAGAGCTCTTTTCCATGAAGTTTGGTAAACATAGCCTCAAAGTCTCCGAAAAACACCCCTTTTTGGTGAGGGTTTTCTCCATAGCGAAGTATCTGGCCATTGGTTTCAGAAATTTTCAGTTTGTCTATCTGTGACCCCCCATTAAAATAATTAAAAATGGCGGTGTCATAGTGGGAAGAGGTATTGAAAGATCGGGTAGCGAAATCTTTTCGTTGCGCTAAAGTAGTGGCCCCATCTTGTGTTTTTAAAATTTCTAAGAAATCTGCATAGTCTGCCCTATCAGATACACAAATAACATCTTTGTAGTTTTTAGCAGCTGCCCTAATGAGCGAAATTCCTCCAATGTCTATCTTTTCTATAATATCTTGTTCACTAGCGCCGCTGGCTACTGTTTTTTCAAAAGGGTATAAATCTACAATGACAATATCTAATTGAGGGATCTCAAATTCTTTTAACTGTGCTACATCTCCTTCATTGTCCTGTCTGTTCAAAATTCCACCAAATACTTTTGGGTGCAATGTTTTAACACGGCCTCCCAAAATAGAGGGGTAGCTCGTTACATCTTCTACAGCCACTACTGGAATGCCCATTTCTTTAATGAAAGCTTCGGTGCCTCCAGTAGAATACAAGGTCACCCCTTGTGCGTGTAAGGTTTCTACAATGGGACCAAGTCCGTCTTTATGAAATACTGAAATTAGTGCTGCGGAGGCTTTTTTAGAACTACTCATGGATTGAAATTAAAAAGATATTTAAAAATGATTATATGAATTTGGCAACTTCTTTACAAATATACTCTAGGAAGGTTTCGTCTTCTTTGGTGAATGGGTCAATGGTTTCAGAATCTACATCTATTTGGCCTATATTAACACCATTGACAAAAATAGGAACCACAATTTCAGATTTTACAGAAATGCTGCAGGCAATATAATTGTCTTGTGCCTGGACATCTGGTACCACAAAGTTTTCGTTGCTCACAGCCACCTGACCACAAATTCCCTTTCCAAAAGGGATGATGGTATGGTCTGTAGGTTCCCCTACATAAGGCCCTAACTTAAGCTCTTCTTTATCGCCATTTCTAAAATAAAAGCCCACCCAATTGTAGTGAGGAATGTTTTTTTCTAGTAAGATACAAATGTCCTTGAGCTTAATGTCTTTGTCATGAGTACCAGTAAAGATGGCGTCTAGTTTTGAGTAAAGTTCCGTAAACATAATTGTTAAGTGTGGTTTTCTTAAATTGGGTGCCACTTTGTTGTGTGGCAAATCAAGTGACAAAAATACGTTCTTTTTCTCGGTTTTTTTGTACTTTTGTAGGGTGAAAAATAGACTTTCTATATTCATTTCTACCCTTTTGGCTCTCTTGGTTTTAGGAGCGTCCACTTCATGGACTTTTGGTACCCATTATTGTGGTTCTATAAAAATAGATTCAGCACTCTTTGGCACCCCAGAAACTTGTGGCATGGAGATGGGGGAAGGGAGCGAATGGTCAAAACCCTCTTGTTGCAATGAAATTGCTGAGGTAGTTGAGCCTACCCCTTTATTTAAACAGGCCGTTGAAGCGATCTTTATTCCTGTGTTGGCAGACTTTGTGCTTCAAACTGAATTCAAATTTGAAGTAGTTTCTTGGATAAGACCCACAGTAAAGCAGCTTTTGTTTGAGCCGCCTCCACCTAATCAGGGCCATTTACTTTTTTTACTATATCAAGTGTTTTTAATTTAGACCAAGTAGACTTTTTTTAAGACTTTCTCGTTCAATTGATTTGAATGTAGTGTGATTAATTTAAAAAAATCTACCATGAAATATTGTATAAAACACCTGTTCACCCTAGGTATAATTGGGTGCTTTTCAGCTGGTCTTTTCGCTCAAGGCCCGCCAATTACCGCAGACAAACCCATTATGTTGGGTGGCGGAAGTTTTACCGTCAAAACCTTAATAGAACACCGGAAAACGGCTATGGGAACCTTTAAATACACCCCTTTAATGCTGCATTATTTGATCAGCTCAAATGCACTAGTGGCTGTTCATATTCCCAGAGTTTCCTATGACTTGGTAGACGGAACTTCTGGCCAGTCCCTGGCCGATGTCAAACTTTTAGCCAAGTACCAATTCCTCAGAATAGACGGCACCGGAAAGACTTTTCGAATGGTGGCCAAGACACTTCAAACGATTCCAACGGGAGAGGCTTTGGGAGTCATGGAGCTCAGTAGTGGTTTATATCAGGGCTATTACGGCTTTGTGGCCGGTTATGAAAGCCTCAAATACGGGATCTCTTTTGAGCTAGGCCTCAATAACATTCCCGAAGGAGATTTAGACTTTTTACAGCACAAACTGGGATTTGGTTTGCCGCTTTTAAAGCCCCAATACCCCAACAGGCAGATTAACTTATTTTTCGAATATACCCAACAGTGGTTATGGGAGCAAAAGGGGTATCAGCTTTTGTATGCCCAAGGCATACAATACGCTCGAAAAAATATCACCTTTGACTTGGCGTATCAGCTGCCTTTGGTGAATGATATGCCTCAAAATATGACTTTTAATAGAAGCTTGTTTTTAGGAACTCGCTTTACTTTTTAACTTAAAATAACAACATTATGAAAACAATAGTATTATTTTTTAGCCTTCTAGTGCTCGGTAGCACAGTAGCTTTTGCACAGAAAAATATGGATGTATTTGAAGTACAAGTAGACGGTTTAGGCTGTCCATTTTGCGCTTATGGATTAGAGAAAAAATTCAAAGAATTTAAAGGGATCAAAGACGTGAAAATAGACATTGAAACGGGAGATTTTAGTTTTCAATACCCAGCAGAAAAATCACTCTCTTTAACAGCAGTGGTACAGCAGGTAGAAAAAGCAGGCTATACCCCAATGAAAACCCTCATCAAAAGAGCCAATGGACTGGTAGAAACAGATGCTCCATTAGAGGCAGTAGATCAAAATGTGGCTGGTTTGGTCGCAGAAAAAATGTTTGTAGCCGGCAATTGCGAAATGTGTGAGGCCAGAATATTAAAGGCCACCTCTAGGTTGCAGGGCGTGTCTGAGGCCGCCTGGGATTCCAAAACTAAAATTTTAGATATTTCATTTGACGCCAATGTATTAGACCGCCAAAGCATTTCAAAAGCCATTGCAGCAGCAGGGCATGACACCAAAGACCACAAGGCTAGCGGAGACACCTATGACGGACTGCCTATGTGTTGTAAATATGAACGTATAGAAGAATAGTATTATGAGACAGAAAATATATAAATACTCACTTTTTTTAGTGGCCTTAGTAGGCCTGGTAAGTTGCGAGCGAAAGGCACCCCCTACACAGCAGTGGGTATTAGAAAAGACCATTGAACTCCCAGGGGTTAATCCCATTGGTATAGGTGTTTTTGAGGAGCAGTTTTGGCTCTCAGACGGAGATCATAATAGATTGGTTGCGCTAGACGCTACAGGTTTATTCACAGACAGTATCACTGGATTGGACAGGCCTATGCATATAGATGCTACTGCAGCAGGGCTTTGGGTGCCTCAGTATGGTTCAGATACTATTGCACAGTTTAAACTGCCTTCAAAATCTCCGCTGCCTTTAATTTTAAAGGATTCCTTGGACGCGCCTGCATCCATTTCAGTTTTTGAACAGGAGCGTGCTATTGCAGATTTTTACAACCACAGGATTCTTTACTTCAATGGAAAGGATTGGATTTCTATTGGTTCAGAGGGAAAAGAAGCTGGACAGTTTTACTATCCTACGGATGTTCAGGTGACTCCGCAGTATATTTGGGTAGCAGATGCTTACAACAACAGAATACAGTTGTTTGACAAGCAGGGTGATTTCGTTAGAATTATTGGAGCTGATCAGAAAATGAATGCAGCCACCGGTTTATTTATAAGCGAAAACCAGGTTTTTGTCACTGATTTTGAGAACCATAGACTATTGGTATTTTTTAAAGATGGTCAATTGGCTCAGGTCATTGAGGCTGGTCTGGAGAAGCCTATAGATGCAATAATTCATGAGGAGAAATTATATGTGATTGACTATAAAAAGCAGCAGATGAACCGTTATTATTTCGATAATTAAATGAATACAACAACAATTTACAGCGTAGAGGGAATGACTTGCATGGGCTGTGTAGCCCATGTTAAAAAGGCTATTGAAGCCATGGAAGGAGTAGCGCATGTGATAGTAGATTTACCTTTAAAGCGTGCATTTGTTCAAGCCAATATACCTTTTGAAGCTGCTGAAATACAAACTTTGCTAGGGGCAAAGTATAGTGTAGCGGTGTTGGTGCAGGGCCCTATTGCTACTGCTGTTTCTGAGGGAGATTTACACAGTGTAAACGATCATTTAGATGAAGCTGACGCTCCTTGGAAGCAGCTAAAGCCACTTTATTTAATCTTTGGATTCTTGATTGGCGGTGTTTTTCTAGCCTATTTTTCAGAGCTGCGTGCTCTGGGATTTGATCCTGTTTGGCCAGAGATGATGCTAGATTTTATGGCTTTGTTTTATTTGGTGTTTGCCTTCTTTAAATTATTAGATTTAAAGGGTTTTCCACAGAGTTTTGCCATGTATGACCCTATAGCTAAACGCCTTTCTGTTTATGGTAAAATCTATCCTTTTATTGAGTTGGCCTTAGGGATATTGCTTTTAATGCGTGTGGGGATCACTCAAGTACTGGTCGTGACTCTTGTTATTTTGGGCGCCACCACTATAGGCGTGGTGCAGTCTCTTTTAAGTAAGCGGCAAATACAATGTGCCTGTTTGGGTACTGCTTTAAAACTCCCTATGACGCAGGCCACTTTTATTGAAAATGCGATTATGATCGCCATGGCCATTGGAATGTTGTTCCACGGCTGAGGCTTTAAGTGACTCATAAAAAAAACCCCCTTTGGATACGTCCAAAGGGGGTTTTTATGTGTTGTAAAATATTACATCATGCCTGGCATTCCACCACCGCCCATTGGTGGCGCTGCTGGTGCATTTTCTTCTTTAATGTCTGTTAAAGCACATTCGGTAGTCAAGATCATTCCAGCTACAGAGGCCGCATTTTCAAGGGCTACTCTGGTTACTTTTTTAGGATCAATAATACCTGCTTTAAGCATGTCTGTATAGGTTTCTGTCTTAGCGTCATATCCAAAGTCTGCCTTGCCTTCTAATATTTTAGAGACCACCACAGAACCTTCGCCACCTGCATTTTCTACAATGGTTCTAAGTGGAGCTTCAATGGCTCTGGCTACAATTTGAATACCAGTTTCCTCATCTGGATTAAGTGCTTTTACTTTAGCTAAAACAGTTTTTGCTCTAACTAAAGCAACACCACCACCAGCAACAATACCTTCTTCTACAGCCGCTCTTGTGGCGTGAAGGGCGTCGTCTACTCGGTCTTTTTTCTCTTTCATCTCTACTTCAGAAGCAGCTCCTACGTATAGAACAGCAACTCCTCCAGCCAATTTAGCGAGACGCTCTTGAAGCTTCTCACGGTCATAGTCGGAAGTAGTAGATTCAATTTGTGCTTTAATTTGGTTGACCCTTGTTTTAATGTTGTCTGCATTTCCAGTACCATTAACAACGGTGGTGTTGTCTTTGTCTATGGTTACCTTTTCACAGGTACCCAACATATCAATGGTTACATTTTCTAAAGAGAAACCGCGCTCTTCAGAAATAACAGTTCCACCTGTAAGAATAGCGATGTCTTCTAACATTGCTTTTCTTCTGTCACCAAAACCAGGTGCTTTTACAGCAGCAATTTTAAGAGATCCTCTTAATTTGTTTACTACTAAAGTGGCCAAAGCCTCACCATCCACATCTTCTGCAATGATTAATAAAGGTTTTCCAGATTGTGCCACTGGCTCTAATACAGGAAGTAAGTCCTTCATGGCAGAGATTTTCTTGTCAAACAACAAGATGTAAGGGCTTTCCAGCTCTGCAACCATTTTTTCTGAGTCCGTTACAAAGTAAGGAGAGAGGTAACCTCTGTCGAATTGCATTCCTTCTACAACGTCTACATAAGTATCCGTTCCTTTAGCCTCTTCTACAGTGATCACACCTTCTTTTCCTACCTTGCCAAATGCTTGAGCAATAAGGTCTCCAATAGTCTCGTCATTATTGGCAGATATAGAAGCTACTTGCTTAATTTTTTCAGAAGAGTCTCCTACTTTTTTTGATTGCTTGGCAAGATCTGCGACAATAGCTTCTACCGCTTTGTCAATACCTCTCTTTAAATCCATTGGATTTGCACCAGCAGCAACGTTTTTCAAGCCTTCCTTAACAATAGACTGTGCTAATACGGTGGCAGTTGTAGTTCCATCTCCAGCAAGATCATTGGTTTTAGAAGCCACTTCTTTCACCATTTGAGCACCCATATTTTCTAAGGGATCTGCTAATTCAATTTCTTTTGCAACCGTTACCCCATCTTTGGTCACATGAGGTGCACCAAAAGAT
>CAKZOR010000122.1 GCA_937136755.1 uncultured Flavobacteriaceae bacterium
TTTAAATTTTCTTGTTGTATTTCTAATTTTAAAAAGTACAAACCTTTAAGCACATACCTAAAGACTACAATAATAACGATTACAGTAATGAGATTAGGCAGGTAATTCCACAACCCTAAACCAATGTCTTTTAAGGGATTTAACACATAGCCAAATAGGGTCTGGGCCATATCTTTAGTCCAGGGGAAAATCCCGAATAAAATGGGGAGCGCTATGTACACCGTACTCAGTACCACAAGCCACTTTAGAACAGTGTTTAAATTAATAAGGACTGCTACTTGTCTTGAGGCGTCAAACAGGGTGTAATCCTTAATTTTTATTCCCTTAATACGCTTATTTTCTTGAGCGTGAATTTTAATGGCAGTCCATCTAAAGGCTATAAAGATGTATTTAATAATCAGATAGGTAATAATGAGTACCAGTAGCGCCAAACCAAACTCTTTTAATAAAGTAATGATATTGGTTTCATTCTGATAATTCAAAATAGCCTCTGAAATAGTCTTTTGATACTTAATACTCAAGTCTGCAGCATTCATTTTAGACCAAAGTGCGTCTTCTTCAGAAATACTGGTGACAATCTGATCAGAATACACCAGATTTAAAATATTGTATTCGCTCTCAACAACTAAGCTGTCTGTAGAGAAATCCCTTAATCCAGCAAGACTTTGAATTCTTTCACTGACAGCTTTGGCACGCTCTTTAGGAGAGAAGCTCCCCAAGCGGCTGTAAACAGTAAATAAGGTGTCTTTAAAAAAGCCCATTACTGGCACCCCTTTATTAGTCGCTCTTAAAGCTTCTACTTCTCTTTTTTTGGAGGCCAACCGCTCTGTTTCTTGGGAACTAATAGCGTCTAGTTGGGCCTGTAGGGTTTCTTTTTTAAGGTTGTCTGTAGTTTTAAGACTCTGAATTTCTGCCAATAACTCCGCTTTTTTCAAAGAGTCTGCCACCCTTTGTTTTTCAATGAGCTGTATTTTTGCATTGTATTGCTCCAGACGAATACTGTCTTGATTTACTTGGGCTACTGGAGGTATAGAATCTTGTGCTTTAACAGTACTGAAGAGAAAAAATAAAGGCAGTACTAGGGCGTACTTAGTCAAGGTTTTCATAAGCCAAAAATATGTGTAAATGTAAGTATTTTTATTTCACTATTTTTTGCATTATATTGTTAGTAAATAAGCAACTTGAATAACCAACTATGCAAATAAAAGAATCCTCTAAAATTTACGACGCAGTGATTGTCGGTTCTGGAGCTGGTGGTGGTATGGCCACAAAAATACTCTCAGAGGCAGGTTTAAATATCGCAGTGGTAGAAGCAGGACCTCATTTTGATCCAGCCAATCCAGACCAACAAAC
>CAKZOR010000123.1 GCA_937136755.1 uncultured Flavobacteriaceae bacterium
AATGTACTGCGATGAGTACAAAATATTTAGGAAAAACATTTGATATTCATGGAGGAGGAATGGATTTAAAATTTCCACACCACGAATGCGAAATTGCACAAGCAGAAGCCACTAATGAGGTATCTCCAGTGAAATATTGGATGCATGCCAATATGCTTACGCTCAATGGTAAAAAGATGTCTAAATCTACTGACAACAATATTTTACCCGGGGAAATCTTTACAGGAGAAAATAACATACTCTCTAAACCTTTCACTGCATCTGTAGTTCGTTTTTTCATGATGCAAGCGCATTATACCAGTATTTTAGACTTGAGTAATGAAGCTTTATTAGCCTCTGAAAAAGGGCATTCACGTTTAATGGATGCTTTAAAACAACTAGACAGTGTTGTGGTGGGAACCCATACTGACTTTGACTTAAAAAGCTGGGAAGACAAGTGTTACACCGCTATGAATGACGACTTTAACACCCCCATACTCATTGCACACCTATTTGAGGGAGTAAAAGAAATTAATTTATTAAAAGAAGGAACACACCAAATAAAGCAAGCAGACAAAGTGCATTTTACAGCTTTATTAAAGGCTTTTGTATTTGATGTTTTAGGCTTAAAAGAGGGTGAGGAAATGGCCAAAAATAGCCAGACACCAGCATTGGTAGAAATGCTTATTAAACTCAGAAAAGAGGCCAGAGACAATAAAGACTTTGCTACTTCAGACGCGATTAGAGACCAATTGTTGGCTCTAGGCATACAGTTAAAAGACGGAGCAGAAGGGACTACCTTTAGCCTGTCTTAATTGTTGCTAAAAAAAGAAGGGGAAATACCTTCTCAATGATACAAGCCATGAAATAACAATAGGTACACTACAAAAAGCTGGTGTAAGCATTCCTATAAATCGAATAAACGAAAACAACTGCGTTTGAAAAAAATACTTATTTTTCCTTTTGTGATCTTGATTCGTTTTTACCAAAACTTCATTTCACCACTCACACCACCCAGTTGTAGGTACACCCCTACTTGCTCTAGCTACAGCCTTGAAGCCTTTCAAAAACACGGACTTTTTAAGGGAGCATGGTTGTCTGCTAAGAGAATTTTAAGTTGTAATCCTTGGGGAGGGCACGGGCATGACCCGGTACCATAAAATAAATTCGGTGAATAAAGCCATCTATTTTGCTATCTTAGCGTAAACTTTTCAAGCATGCATATTTTAGGAATTATATGGAACCCAAATGAAACTTTATTCAGCTTAGGGGGATTACAGATAAAATACTATAACTTACTTTGGATTATTGCCTTTGCACTAGGCTGGTACTTAATGAAAAAGATCTTTTTATCTGAGAAGAAAACCTTAGAACAATTAGATTCTCTCTTTATTCATGCCGTATTGTCTACCATGCTTGGTGCCCGATTAGGACATGTTTTTTTCTATGACTGGGCCTATTATCAAGACCATTTATTAGAAATCTTATTGCCTATTAGAGAAAGTGCCAAAGGGGCTTTATTTGGGCTTATTCGAGGCTATGAATTCACTGGTTTTGCTGGTTTGGCAAGTCATGGGGCTGCTATTGGTATTATCCTAGGGATGATGCTCTACATAAAAAAGAATCCAGAATTCAAACTACTCTCTTTATTTGACAGACTGGTCGTACCTGTTTCTCTTGGTGCATTCTGTATTCGTCTGGGCAATTTTTTTAACTCAGAAATCAACGGAAAAGTAGTCAATGAAGATTTTATTTTTGCTACTAAATTCATCAGAGACTCAGAAGACATGTCTGCCTATAAAGCCATGGGTATTACAGGGGAACGTACTCCAGAGGCTGCCTACGCCATGATTGAAACAAATCCAGACTTTGCTTCGTACCTAGAAGCCATTCCGTTTAGGCACCCTGCGCAACTATACGAAGGGGTAGCCTATTTGGCTATTTTTGTTTTATTGTATTATATCTTTTGGAACACCGCTAAAAAAGACAAACCGGGCTACCTCTTTGGTTTGTTCTTTATCCTACTTTGGGCTACAAGATTTTTTGTAGAATACGTAAAGAAAAGCCAAGGAGGATTTGAAGAAAGCTTGGGTCTTTTGAGCACAGGCCAGTGGCTCAGTATTCCATTTATACTCATAGGCGCCTATTATATGTTGCGCCCAGCAAAAAAATAAGGCCAGATGCCATCGCATCTCCATCTACTCATAGGAAATCACATCAGTGAGGACCAGGTCTATGGATATTTAAATGTAGCCTACCCAAAAACCTTAAAAGCTTCCTGGTATTCTAAAAAAGCCATTCAAGCTCAGATCCAAGAAGAACGTATTCACGATTTAAAACGGTTTGTAAATACCTATGGTCAAACACTAGAAAGTATGTCTAGTGGGCAACAAGGCGTGGCATTTTTTAAATATATCCTGAGCCAACAAAAAGAGACCATAGTACTCATAAATCCAATGGCGCATTTAGACGCAATCAATAGGGCTTATGTAGCAAAAGAATTGGATAGAATATCTGATCAAGTCCATCTTGTCATAGTGACTTTAAATGAACATTGGACCCCCAATTTCATTGGCCAAAAATCCTATCTAGAATACGATCTAACTTTAGACAGTCAAAAAAAGTCACCCCATACAGAACGTAATACTTCTAATCAAAAACTATGGCCGACTATTCATAAAAGTGCTGCGAAGCACTCAATTCCCAAGACTCTGGTGAAGCTTGAGAATGTAACCGTATCCTATGGCAGTAAAAAAGTGTTACATCTAATTAATTGGACTATTAAAAGTGGAGATTTCTGGCAGTTGAAAGGAGAAAATGGGTCAGGAAAAACCACCCTTCTCTCTCTAATCACAGGAGACAATCCGAAGGGTTTTGGCCAAGACTTATGGCTTTTTGGCCATAAAAAAGGGAGCGGCGAAAGCGTTTGGGAGATTAAGAAACATTTGGGCTATTACGCCCCTTCCATGATACAGATGTTTCCTGGCACTCATAGCGCAATAGAAATGATCTTGGGCGGGGTATTGGACCAAGTTGGTTTATACCATAAGCCTTCTGAGGAGATGGTTCATAAAGCCAAATTATGGCTGGAGGCGGTGGGTCTCTCCACTCTGGAAAAACAGCCTTTCCATGATTTATCTGAAGGGCAAAAAGGAATGATAATGACCTTAAGGGCCATGATAAAACTTCCTGCATTACTCATTTTAGATGAACCTACAAGTGGATTAGATTCCATTCAAAGTAGTCAATACATTCAATTAGTAGAGAATCTTGCAAAACATACCGACACTGCTATTATTTTAGTCTCTCACATAGAGGCACACGAGTTTAAGAAAGCCAAACAAATCACACTCCACAAAACACCCCAAGGCAGTATTGCTAAAATGACATAAAAAAAGGCGGCCAAATGGCCGCCTTTTTTTATGCATCGAACAACAGTTCAAATTATTTTCCTGATTGAATCTTCTTCTTTAAGAAGTCAAACATAATTGGTGTTGCAATAAAGAGTGAAGAGTAAGTACCTACTAACACCCCAATAATCATAGCGAACATGAATCCTCTAAGAGACTCTCCTCCAAAAACAAAGATTGCTAGTAATACCACTAAAGTAGTTAAAGAGGTATTTAAAGTACGGCTTAACGTACTGTTCAAGGCCAAGTTGGTGTTTTCTCCAGACTTCCATCCTTTTTCTGCTATAATCTCACGAATACGGTCAAATACTACCACGGTATCATTTAATGAGTATCCAATTACGGTAAGGATCGCCGCGATAAATGCCTGATCAATTTCCATATTAAAAGGCATGTACTTCCCTAATAAAGAGAATATACCCAGTACGATTAATACATCGTGGAATACCGCCACAACAGCACCCAATGAGAACTGCCATTTTCTAAACCTCAATAAGATGTATAAGAAAACTACCAATAGAGATCCTAAGATCGCTAAGAAAGCGTTATTTTTAATGTCATCTGCGATCGTTGGACCCACTTTAGAAGACTGCATAATACCAATTGTTCCGCTACCATCTCCAACAATAAAGTCTTCATAGCTGGTTCCAGCTGGCAAATATTTCTGAAGTGATGTGTACAATGAATTTTGAATTTCATTGTCTACTTCAATACCTTCAACATCTACCTTATATGCAGTAGTAATTTTTACTTGATTGTCTTCTCCGTAAGTCTTCACATTGGTTCCTGTTCCAAACACATCTGACAATTCAGAAGATAATTCAGATGGATTCACCGCCTGTTCAAAACGAACCGTATAAGAACGACCACCAATAAAGTCTACGCCTTGCTGTAAGCCTTGGGTAAATAGCGAACCTAAACTCACTAATACAAAAGCTCCTGAAATAGCGTAGGCAACGGTTCTTTTTCCTAGGAAGTTAATATTAGGCTGCTTGAACAAATTCTTAGTAATGGCCGTGCTAAAGTCTAAAGAGGCAGACTTTTTAGCCGTGTACCCATCGATTAATAATCTAGTGATAAAGATCGCTGTAAATAAAGAAGTGATAATACCTATTAATAAGGTAGTCGCAAATCCTTTAATCGGACCTGAACCAAATACAAATAATATAATCGCTGTAAGTCCCGTCGTAATGTTCGCATCTAAGATGGATGAAAGGGCGTTGCTAAAACCGTCTGCAATAGCGAGGGTTTTCCCTTTTCCTTTAGCCAATTCTTCTTTAATACGTTCGAAGATTAGCACGTTTGCGTCTACAGACATACCAATGGTCAATACAATACCTGCAATTCCTGGAAGGGTCAATACGGCATTTAAACTCACCAATACACCAAAAATAAGTACGATGTTTAGCAATAGGGCAATGTCTGCAAAAAGACCTGCTCTACCGTAGTATAAAATCATCCATAACAACACCAATACCATAGCTAAAGAAAATGAGTTAAACCCGCTATCTATAGCTTCCTGACCTAGTGATGGACCCACAATTTCAGACTGAATAATCTCAGCAGAAGCCGGTAATTTACCTGCACGTAAAACGTTGGATATATCTTTGGTTTCATTTACCGTAAAAGAACCTGTAATTTCAGAACGACCTCCTGAGATAGGACCTGAAGAAACTCCTGGGGCAGTGTAAACTTTGTTGTCTAAAACAATCGCAATACCCGTTTGGTTGTTAAATGCGTCTCCTGTTAATTTCTCCCACTCTTTGGCTCCTTTAGTATTCATAGTCATTGACACTGCAGGACGGCTAAATTGGTCAAAATCATCTCTGGCATCGCTCACTACATCGCCACTAATTCTAGGAGTGTTGTCTCTGTTAGATTTTAAGGCGTATAGGCCTACTACTTCTGAATTGGCAGCAGGACGCTCCCACACAAACTTCACATTAGCTAAAGAAGCTGGGATAAGTTTGCGAATTTCTTTCATTCTCAAATAAGACCCTACTGTAGCAGTATCTCTTACTGAAAATTTAAAAGTTTCATATCCTTGTCCTTGACCTCTAATTAAGTCAATTAATGGATTTTGTTGGTTGGCCAAAGAATCTTGTGCCACGTCTGCCAATAGAGAATCAATCTCTGAAGCAGGCTTTTGAGTTTCTTCTTTAGCAATTACTAAAGACTTTAAACGCTCGTTGGCAGCCACAAAGAAAGAGGCTATATCTTGGTTGTTTGGAGGGTAGGTTTCCCAAAATTCTAATTGAGCCGTACTAGACAGTAAATCTTGCGCTCTTGCAATATCTTTGGCTCCTGGTAATTCTACCAGAATTCTTCCGGAGTTACCTTCTCTTTGAATGTTTGGTTGTGTAACCCCAAAACCATCAATACGCTCTCTGAGTACCTCAAAAGCAGATACGATAGACTCGTCAATTTTTTGACTTAAAATAGGCTTCACCTCATCGTCTGACATTTGAAAGTTAATCGCGTCAGATAAGGCTTTGTTTGCAAAAATAGAGGGATCTGCTAACTTGGTGTCTCCTTTAATCGCGTCAAATGACTCGAAGAATAAGTTTAAGTAAGTGTCGTCACTACTTTTAGACGCATTATCTGCATCTGCAAGGGCTTTATTAAAAACAGGATTCTTAGAATTGTTGGCCAATCCTTTTAATATGTCTTTTACAGATATCTGTAAAGTCACGTTAATTCCCCCTTTAAGGTCCAATCCTTTATTGAGTTCTTTTTTCTTAGCGTCTGCATAGCTGGTGAATCCAAAGATTGGATTGTTTGCTACTGAATCTAAGAAAGCGGTTTCTGCCGCCCCTCTTTTTGCGAGATAGTCTGCTTCTGTGTCTGCAATCTTAGCGGCAGCGAAAGCTACTGAATCTTGTTCTACCTTACTGGTAATGAAGGTAAAAGATAGCTGATAAATACTCACTATCCCGAATAAAAAAGCAAATAGCTTTATAAGTCCTTTATTTTGCATTAGTTCAATGAATTATTATTTGGTATATAAATTGCGTGCAAATATATCATTTCCAATAGGAACTGACAATAATTTGTTTTAAATCACAAAATAAGTAAGCGCCTTCTGTAAAGGCGCTTATATACTTGTTGTGGTTATGATACGTCTAAAAGACTGTTTGTTTTTCTTACCCCCTCAGCACTCTCTGCCAATTTAGCTTTCTCTTGGTCGTTCAATGGAATTGTAACAATTTCTTCAATTCCATTTACCCCTAAGATTACGGGCACACCAATACAGATGTCAGACAAGCCGTACTCCCCTTCTAATAAGGTAGAACAAGGGAACATTTTTTTCTGATCACATACAATGGCTTGTGCCATTGCAGACACAGCAGCTCCGGGCGCATACCAAGCAGAAGTACCTAATAACTTGGTCAAGGTTGCTCCACCAACTTTGGTGTCTTCTACTACTTGACCCAAACGCTCCTCGCTCACAAAATTAGACACTGGTACTGAGTTTCTAGTAGCCAATCTGCTCAATGGAACCATTCCAGTATCTGAGTGGCCTCCAATCACCATACCATCAATATCTGAGATAGGTGCTCCTACAGCCTCTGCCAAACGATACTTAAATCTAGCGCTATCTAGTGCGCCACCCATACCTATTATTCTGTGTTTTGGTAATCCCGTTGCTTTATGAACCAAATAAGTCATGGTGTCCATTGGATTACTCACCACCATAATAATAACCTCTGGAGAATGTGCCAAAATACTTTGGGCAACAGTCTTCACAATCCCTGCATTAATACCTATAAGCTCCTCTCTTGTCATTCCAGGTTTTCTTGGAATACCAGAAGTAATAATCGCTAAGTGACTTCCTGCAGTTTTGCTATAATCACCAGTCGTTCCTGTAATTTTTGTATCAAAACCATTCAAAGAAGCTGTTTGCATTAAATCCATCGCCTTCCCTTCTGCATAACCTTCTTTAATGTCTACCAACACTACCTCTGAGGCAAAATCTTTTATAGCAATATACTCTGCGCAACTTGCTCCAACAGCACCTGCTCCTACCACTGTAATCTTCATTCTAATTCTATTTTTTAAGTTTATAATTTTTCTGTTTATGCGTCAATATTAGCATACACAGCATTTTTCTCAATAAATTCTTTTCTTGGCGGTACTTCATCTCCCATTAACATAGAGAAAGTTCTGTCGGTCTCCGTAGCATTGTCTATGGTAATCTGTCTCAATGTTCTGAACTCAGGATTCATCGTTGTGTCCCACAATTGTTCTGCATTCATTTCCCCAAGACCCTTATAACGTTGTATACTCACAGATCCGTTATACTCCTCTGCTATAGCGTCTCGTTCTTGGTCATTCCACGCATAACGTTTTTTAGCCCCTTTTTTAACCAAATAAAGTGGTGGAGTGGCAATATATACGTGACCTCCATCTATGAGCTCCCTCATATATCTGAAGAAAAACGTCAAAATTAGGGTCTCAATATGGCTACCATCTACGTCTGCATCACACATGATAACAACTTTGTGATACCTTAACTTATCTAAGTTAAGGGCTTTAGAATCTTCTTCAGTTCCAATAGAAACCCCTAAAGCGGTATAAATATTTTTAATTTCTTCATTGTCAAACACCCTATGCTGCATGGCTTTTTCTACATTCAAAATCTTACCTCTTAAAGGTAAAATTGCCTGAAAATTCCTGTCACGCCCTTGCTTAGCCGTTCCACCTGCAGAATCTCCCTCCACAAGGAATACCTCACATAAACTTGGGTCTTGCTCCGAGCAATCTGACAATTTACCAGGTAAACCGCCAATACTCATGACCGTCTTACGCTGCACCATCTCTCTGGCTTTGTTTGCAGCATGTCTCGCTTGAGCAGCTAAAACCACTTTTTGAACAATAATCTTAGCGTCGTCTGGGTTTTCTTCTAAGTAATCAGATAACATTTCAGAAACCGCCTGACTTACAGCAGCAGAGACTTCCCTGTTACCCAATTTAGTTTTAGTTTGTCCTTCGAACTGAGGTTCTGCAACTTTTACAGAAACAATGGCGGTTAAACCCTCGCGAAAGTCGTCTCCAGATATTTCAAATTTGAGTTTGTCCAACAAACCAGAAGCATCTGCATATTTTTTCAAAGTGGTCGTTAAACCCCTTCTAAACCCAGAAAGGTGTGTACCTCCTTCGTGGGTATTAATATTGTTTACGTAAGAATGTAAATTCTCTGTGTAAGAGGTGTTATACACCATAGCAACCTCTACAGGAATACCATTTTTCTCACCTTCTATTGAGATCACATTTTGAATCAACTGCTCTCTATTGCCATCCAAGAATTTTATAAATTCTTTTAGACCTTCCTCAGAATGGAATACTTCGCTTACAAAAGAACCGTCTTCTTCTTTTTGACGCTTATCTGTAATGGTTAATTTCACCCCCTTATTCAAGTAGGACAATTCACGCATTCTATTAGAAAGCGTTTCATAACTGTACTCAACCGTTTGGGTAAAAATGGTTGGGTCTGGCCAGAAAGTCACCGTAGTTCCTCTCTTATCTGTATCTCCAATAGATTTTACTGGGTAAAGGGCCTTTCCCCTTTCATATTCTTGCTCCCATATTTTACCCTCTACATGGACTGTAGCTTTAAGACGCACCGAAAGGGCATTCACACATGAAACCCCTACACCGTGTAAACCTCCAGAAACCTTATAAGAATCTTTATCAAATTTTCCACCAGCACCAATCTTAGTCATTACAACCTGTAAGGCAGAAACACCCTCTTTTTTGTGCATTCCTACTGGAATACCCCTACCGTTATCTGTTACAGAAATGGAATTGTCTTCATTTATATCTATGGTAATGGTGTCACAATGACCTCCCATTGCCTCATCAATAGAGTTGTCTACCACCTCATAAACCAAGTGGTGCAAGCCCCTTACTCCTACATCTCCAATATACATAGAAGGACGCATTCTTACATGCTCCATCCCTTCAAGGGCCTGAATACTATCTGCGGAATAATTCTTTTTTTCTAATTCTTCACTCATAAATCCTAAGCGTTATTTGTTTATTTATTAAGCAATCCCACAAATATAACCAATAGCCTATTAAATGGGGGTTTAATATGGTTTAGAAGCGCCTAAGTTATTAACAATTGTTGTGGAAAATGAGGGGTTTTAAACAAGTATAAAAAACAAAAAAAGCCCTCCATCAAGGAGGGCTTTTTTTTTCAGAATTAAATCCCGAACCAATGTCTAATTAAAATTACTTGCTATAGGCATCTGAGTGCACTTTGGCCACTGCCCTACCAGAAGGATCGTTCATGTTTTTAAACGCTTCATCCCATTCTAGTGCCACAGGTGTACTGCAGGCTACTGAGGGCACAGAAGGCACGCACATGGCTGCTGCATCTGAAGGGAAATGAGATTCAAAGATAGATCGGTAATAAAACTCTTCCTTAGAAGTGGGCGTCTGCAACGGAAATCTAAAAGCTGCATTAGCCAATTGCTCATCGGTTACTGCCTCATTCACTACTTCTTTGAGGGTGTCTATCCAATCGTATCCAACGCCGTCTGAAAACTGTTCTTTTTGTCTCCAAGCAACCGACTCCGGTAAATAATCTTCAAAAGCTTTTCGCACCACCCATTTCTCCATACGCTCTCCATTAATCATTTTATCTTGTGGGTTTATTCTCATGGCCACATCCATAAACTCCTTATCCAAGAAAGGGACTCTTCCCTCAATACCCCAAGCAGCCAATGATTTGTTGGCGCGCAGGCAATCGTACATATGAAGTTTGTCTAATTTACGGACTGTTTCTTCGTGAAAATCTTTGGCAGACGGCGCTTTGTGAAAGTAAAGGTAGCCACCAAAAAGCTCGTCGGCGCCCTCGCCAGATAAGACCATTTTAATTCCCATAGACTTAATTACTCTAGCCATTAAATACATAGGCGTAGAAGCCCGAATGGTTGTTATGTCATAGGTTTCTAGGTTGTACACTACATCCTTAATAGCGTCTAAACCCTCTTGAATGGTGAATTTTATTTCATGGTGCACCGTTCCAATATGATCTGCCACTTTTTGGGCAGCAGCTAAATCAGGAGACCCCTCTAACCCTACAGAGAAAGAATGCAACTGTGGCCACCAGGCGTCTGAAGTATCTCCTGACTCTATTCTTTTCTGCGCATATTTTTTGGCTATCGCCGATGTCACAGAAGAATCCAAGCCTCCAGATAAAAGGACCCCATAAGGAACGTCAGACATGAGCTGTCTGTGCACCGCAGCCTCTAATGCATCCTTAATTTCCTGAATACTAGTCTCGTTCTCTTTTACAGCCTCATAGTCCATCCATTCTCTTTTGTACCATCTCACCATTTCACCATCACTAGAATGCATATAATGTCCTGGAGGGAATAACTCTATTTTAGAACACACCCCTTCCAAAGCCTTTAATTCAGAAGCCACATAAAAGGTTCCGTGAATATCCCATCCAATATACAGTGGGATAATCCCCATATGATCTCTGGCAATAAAATAGGCATCTTTTTGTGCGTCGTAAATGGCAAAGCCAAAAATACCGTTCAATTCATCTAAGAAAGACACCCCTTTTTCTTGGTAAAGTGCCAAAATCACTTCACAATCGGACTGTGTTTTAAAATTGTATTTCCCCTCAAATTGAGCTCTTAACTCGCGGTGGTTGTATATCTCCCCATTGGCTGCCAATACCAAAGATCCATCTGCATTGAGCAGCGGCTGCTTTCCAGAAGCTGGATCTACAATAGCCAGTCGTTCATGAGCCATTATCGCGTTGTCATGGTCATAAATACCACTCCAATCCGGACCTCTATGGCGAATTTTTTTAGACATTTCTAACAACTGAGGCCTTAAATCTCCAGCAGTTTGTTTTAAATCAAAGGCACATACAATACCACACATAATCGTTATTTGTTTAATGAGACCACA
>CAKZOR010000124.1 GCA_937136755.1 uncultured Flavobacteriaceae bacterium
AGCCGTATCTATGTTGGTGGCTAAATCTATTGGTAAATTAAAGGATGAGCCTGTAGAAAAGAATTGGGACGACAACCTTCCTGCTTAAACCCATTAAGTTATATAGGACTTCTTAAGCATTTGTTTTAAAGCAAGTATTTTCAGTAAAATCACTGAGATTACAGCTTTGTTTACTGCCAAACCATTTGGTCCTGTTTTTAGCGGTATAGTCATAGCAGAAATCACTTATTTTAGAGGGTACACATTGTATTAGTACGCCTATATAATACCAGTATGGTAGTAGCTTTAATATTTGAATTATAGCTTCTGATTTTATATAATACGCTTTGTTAGGATCAATTAGAATAACAGAGTTTAAAGGGAGTGCATTCTTTGATTTTTCTTCCAAATACAAGCCTCTTTCTCTGAGTAATTGAATACCAAAAGAGGAATTTAAAGGAACAAAGCAAAAATTTTTATTGCGATCTTTTGGTGAAATAAAACGAACCGCCCAATGACACAAACCACAGTCCCCGTCAAATAACACCCATTTATTATGGGGTAGTTTTAGTGATTTACATGCTAGCTTTTCTGCCATTAAGAACAGCTTAAATTAAGATTTACTGACAAATTCTAGTTGGTCTAAACTTACATTTGTGGTAAACATTCCATAGTTAACAATGGCTTTGTTTTTCTCTATGGCGTCTATACTTCCAACAGCTTTTCCATCTTTTAGACGTACTTTATAACCAACTTCAAGTTTGATTTTTGGGGCAGGAGGTGGGGTGGGCTTTTTCTTTTCTTTCTTTTTCTTTTCTCTGATTACAGCCACTTTTTTAGCGACTTCTTCCACCACAGCTTTTTTCGCTACTTTTTCTTTCTTAAGTACTTGAGCTGTTTTTTTCTTTCTCTTACTATTTTCAATTTCCACTACTTTAATTAATTCAGAAACTAACTGTCGTTTTTTGTGGTGAATAAAATATTGTTCCGCTAAGTCATTGACTTTGTTGCCCAGTTGAATCATGCGTTTATCTTGATCGTACAATTCTTGATACTTAACAAGCTTGGTTTGTATTTTTTCATTCAAAACTTCTAGTCTAGAAGCTTCATCTCTAGTTTTAGATTCTACTTCTTTCAGTTTTGATCCCGTTGCTGCCATCTGTGATCGCTCTTTTTGCAGTTTTGCAATGGTAGCGTCAAATCTAACCTTTCCCCTTTCAATTTTCTTTTTTGCTTTATTAATTAAGCTATAGGGTATGCCATTTTTTTGAGCTACTTCAAAAGTAAAAGACGCCCCTGCCTGTCCTAGAATAAGTTGAAAGGTAGGTGCCAAGGACTTGGCGTCAAACAGCATATTGGCATTAGACATATAGGGTAAATCATTGGCCAACATTTTTAAGTTGGCATAATGCGTAGTAATCACTCCAAAAGCCTCCCGTTCGTAAAAAACTTCCAAAAATGTTTCCGCTAGGGCACCACCTAATTCAGGATCAGTTCCAGTACCAAATTCATCTATTAAAAACAATGTTTTATCATGACATTTTTTTAAAAATGAATTCATGTTTTTTAATCGGTAACTATAGGTGCTTAAATGATTTTCAATGGATTGGTTGTCGCCAATATCTGTCAATATTTTTTCAAAAAGAATGACCTCACTTCTTTCATGAACAGGGATTAACATTCCGCTTTGAAGCATTAATTGAAGTAGTCCAATTGTTTTAAGCGTAATACTTTTTCCTCCAGCATTGGGGCCAGAAATGACAATAATCCTGTTTTCTTGTTCTAATTTAATGGTTTGTGGATAGGTAGCATCTCCACTGTTTTTATTTGCTAAAAACAATAAAGGATGAAATGCGTCTCGCAAATGCATTTCTCTTTTCGTATTAATTTTGGGTAACACGCCATTCATTTCTAAGGCATATTTAGCTTTTGCAGCTACTATGTCAATATCTCTGAGATAATCTTGACAAGTGGTTAGATCTGCTCGGTAGGGCCTTATGTCATTTGTAAGTCTGTTTAAAATCTTAAATATTTCTTCCTGCTCTTCAAAAATTAAGTTACTTAATTGTGTGCTGTAGGCCAAACTAGCTTCAGGAACCACATAAACAATACTACCAGTTTTTGAAGCACCCAAAACAGCGCCTTTGATTTTTTTTCTATACATGGCTTTTACAGCCAAAACCCTTCTGTTGTCTACTATAGATTCTCTAATTTCATCTAAAAATTCAGCCGCCTGATATCTTTGGAGTGCCGCACCAAAACTCTGATTTATTTTAGATTTTAAGCCCACCATTTGTCTTCTTATAGACATTAAGTTGTCAGAAGCACCATCTCTTATTTCTCCGAATTTGTCAAATATTTGATTGGTGCGTTCTGGAATTTCTTTCTGATAGCTTAGCGATAAACTGTTCCCGTGTAGTATGGGATAATAGTCTTTAAACTTTTCAAAAAACTTCTTGTGTGCATTGATGGATTCGCATATAACCACTATTTTTTTGAAACCATTGAGTTCAAGTGTTGTGTTATCTATTTTGAGCAGCTTAAGTTCTTCATTAATATGCTCAAACCCATGATTGGGTATTCTGTTGTCACTGGTAAAAGACGCCAAATACTCGTTGGTTTCTCCCAGTAATTTCTCAACAACCTCTAGCTCTAATTTAGGCTTTATTTCTAAGGATAATTCTTTTCCTAAAGTAGTATTACACCTGTGAGAAATGTGGGTTAATACAGTATTAAATTCTAAATCCTGAAGTGTTTTTTGAGAGATATTCAAAGTGACATATATTAGCAGCAATTAGTTGGTTTAATTGAATAAACCCTTTATTTTTAATTACAAAAGTACAAATAAATGTTTCTAGATTGTCCTAGTGATTGGAGGGATTTCCTTCATGAAATATATTCTCTTGAAAAATTCCAAAAGCTATCTCATGAGATTAGTATGCTTTATAGGGATACGGTTTGTTACCCCGCAAAAGAGAATATTTTAAATGCTTTTTATCAATGTTCTTTTGAAGGACTTAAAGTGGTCATTATTGGACAAGACCCTTATCACGGGGCCCATCAGGCACACGGCTTATCCTTTTCAGTACCGCTTGGGGTGCCACATCCGCCTTCATTGAGAAATATTTTCATGGAACTTTCTAATGATTTGGACTGCGCTTACCCAATCTCAGGCGACCTTACGACTTGGGCTAATCAAGGAGTGTTATTACTCAATGCAGCATTAAGTGTTAGGGCAGGGGAGGCAGCTAGTCATTTAAAACTATGGGATAGTTTCACTAAATCTGTTGTTCAAGGACTCAACGCGAAAAATAAACCCATTGTATTTGTTTTATGGGGAAATTTTGCTCAAAAATATGAACGCTATATTACGGAAGACCATCATAGGGTTTTAAAGACAGGACATCCATCTCCATTAAGCGCGAACCGCGGCTATTGGTTTGGCAACAAGCATTTTTCTCAGATAAACGAAATATTAAAACAATGGGAACAAAAACCTATACAATGGGTGCTTTAAAGATTGTTTTTAACAATTAGGTCTAAGGTCATTTTAATGGCTTTTTTAACAACATTATCTGGCTGTACTGAAAAAGTACCTGAAGCTCTATTAGCCAGAATACAATTGACCGAAATAGCATTATGTCCAAGTAGTGCCGCTAATCCATAAATACCTGAGGTTTCCATTTCTAAATTAGTAATCAATTGATCATTAAATCTAAATGACTCAAGGTTGGCTTTCATCTTATCATTAGAAAGTGGAAGTCTTAGTATTCTTCCTTGAGGCCCATAAAATCCTACATTAGTTAAGGTAATTCCTTTAAATACATCCAATCCATCATAGAGATTAAGTAAATCCGAAGAAGCACTAACTACATAAGGACTAGATTTATCTCCACTCCAGTTCATGTGTTTTTTAAATGCTTCAGAAAAAGGCACATCTAAAAGATGTTTTGTCTCATAAAAATGGAGTAAAGCATCTAAACCTATGGCTTTTTCAGAGATTAAAATGCTGTCTACCGGAATATGCTCTTGAATGGCACCAGAAGTTCCTATTCTAAAAATATTTAAAGAAGTTAATGATTCTTTTAATACCCTATTGGAAAAATCAATATTTACCAAGGCATCTAATTCATTGAGTACAATGTCAATATTATCCGTTCCAATACCAGTAGATATAACACTAATTCGTGTATTCTTATAAATCCCTGTGTGTGTAACAAATTCTCTCTTTTGCTTTTTTACTTCAATAGAATCGAAAAGCGCAGAAACTTCAGCTACCCGATCAGGGTCACCAACAGTAATCACATTATGAGATATTTCATTGGGTTTTAAATGCAAATGATAAACACTTTGATCTGCATTTAAAATTAATTCAGAAGAGGCTAAGGGCATACTATAATTTAAAAAAAGTATTGTGATCTATGTCGTAAAGATAGGCATACTTTAAAGCTCCGCCTAAATAGAGTCCCTCTTGTTTAATTTTACTGTAATAATTAGTCTGATTATTAAGAACTTTAGCCGTATTTCTCTTGAGTTTTACTGGTTCTAAAGAAGCAAAAAGAGGCTTGAGACTATTTAGTATTTTATAATATTGTGAGTCACCAAAACCAAAATTACCCTGATTTTTTAATACTTCGCTAACAAGTTCATTTTCATTGTCCAATGCTTTTATTTGTGCTGTTTTAAGAAGGTTTATTTCAGGAACATTTAAGCCATTTTTTAATGAAGGGAAACGAGATAAATGAAGGTCAAATGCTTGTTTTAAATAAGGAAAATTAAAATCTTCATAATTAGAAAGTTGCGCAATTCTGATAGGGTTGTTGCTGCAATATAGTTGCCAAGCATAGTCTGCAAATTCAATATCGTCTTGGTTCAATGCTATTCTATTTTCATATAAATCCAATATGCTATTTGGAGACATTTCACAAAATCCTTTTGAAGAAATACTATTTAGACTTATTGGGTTAGAAACCACAGAAACTTCTGCATATTTTCTATGTGTTTTGAGCCAACTTAAAACACCTAACATATTAATCTGGCAAAATAAGTCGGATTCAAACCACAAAACGATTTGTTCTTGACTTTTTTGCTTGCATAGATTTCTGTACTCCTTAAGTGTATAGTCAATAAAGGTTTTTTTAGAAATCTTGTAATTTTTATGAAGAAAATCAAAGCGCTCTTTCCAGAAATCTTCAGTACCTACGGTATGAAGTGTTCTACCCTCGCAGAGCATTTCTCTCCATGTAATGACAGTTCCGTTAATAGGCAATTCCTTGATATAATCAGTAAAGGAATCTCCATTAGTAATGTGGAGTATAGATTTCATATGAATTGGTTTGGCTAATAAATTTATACTTTTCCTACTAATAAAAAAAGTAAAAAAACGAATTAACCTCCAACTCGTTTTACTTTAAAACCCATACTAACAAGTAGTTGCATGATTTTTTCTCTGAAATCTCCTTGCATGATTAAGCTGCCGTTTTTGACACTCCCTCCAACACTTAATTCTTTTTTTAATTTTTTTGCCAAAATTTTAAATTCAGCATCGGTACCTAAAAATCCTTCGATTAAGGTGGTGGGCTTTCCTTTTCGCTTTTCGTATTTGCAAATCAACGCAGCTTCTTGAATAGGAATTTCGTCCGTGCTGTTAGAGGAGTCTATATGATCTTGTTCAGAGACTTCGTGATCAGGAAATAGATTCTTTAATTGGTCTTGTAAATCCATTATTTCTTTAAACCTAATTCAATCAACCGCTCCTCTAGATATGCTCCTGCAGTAATGTCTTCAAATGCCTTAGGATGTTCCTCTGAAATACAATTATCAAGACAATTTAATGGCATAGAAGATACTGGATGCATGAAAAATGGAATAGAATACCTTGAGGTGCCCCAGAGCTCCTTTGGAGGGTTAATCACTTGGTGTATGGTAGATTTTAGCTGGTTGTTGGTCAATCTAGAAAGCATATCCCCTACATTAATCATTAACTCATCTTCATTTGCAATAGCGTCTACCCATTCGTCATTATGATTTTTCACTTGTAAACCACGGCCGTGAGCACCCATAAGAAGTGTAATGAGGTTAATATCTCCGTGGGCTGCTGCTCGCACAGCATTTTTTGGCTCAGTTGTTATAGGGGGGTAGTGTATGGGTCTTAATATAGAGTTTCCAGCTGTTGCGTACTGCTCAAAATAATGCTCCTCTAAACCTATATGCAAAGCAAGTGCTTTGAGTACTTCCTTGGCAGTTTTTTCAAGAGCAATATAGACTTCTTTTCCAATGTCATTAAAATGAGACAACTCCTTTACATGAATATTTTCAGGATAATGGTCTCCTGAATTTTTTGGAGCTGCTTCGTATTGACCAAAATGCCAAAACTCCTTTAAATCTCCTTCTTTTCTTCCTTTAGCATGTTCCTTTCCAAAAGAGGTATAACCCCTTTGTCCCGCGAGACCAGGAATTTCATATTGGTCTTTGATCTCTTGAGGAAGGTCAAAAAACAATTTAATTTCACGGTATAATTTGGCTACCAAGTCATCTGACAAAAAATGACTTTTTAAGGCTACAAACCCTATGTTTTCAAAAGCTGATCCTATTTCTTTTATAAATTTTTGTTTGCGATCAAGATCACCTGACACAAAATCATTTAAATCTACACTTGGAATGGCGCTCATAATAAAGTATTTAATGAAGCAAAGTTAATAAATCTAAGCCATAACCAATTGTGTAAAATTTGAAAGTTTATGTACATTTATAACAAGCTAGATCGCAAAAATGAAATATCACACAAAAGGACTTTCAGACCAACAATTGCTTGACATATACAGGGCACTTTTAAAGCCCAGAATGATAGAAGAAAAAATGCTTGTGCTGCTCAGGCAAGGTAAAATTTCAAAATGGTTTAGTGGTATTGGCCAAGAAGCTATATCTGTTGGAGTGACTTTAGCCCTAGATTCCGATGAATATATTTTGCCCATGCATAGAAACCTAGGTGTTTTTACCAGCAGAGATATTCCCCTTAATAGACTGTTTTCTCAGTGGCAAGGCAAAAAATCAGGTTTTACCAAAGGAAGGGATCGGAGTTTTCATTTTGGTTCCCAAGAATTTAAGATTATTGGAATGATTTCTCATTTAGGGCCACAACTTGGTGTGGCCGATGGCATAGCGCTGGCTTCAAAACTCAAAGGTAAAAATCAAATCACGGCTGTTTTTTCAGGAGAAGGAGCTACTAGTGAAGGAGATTTCCACGAAGCACTCAATATTGCTTCTGTTTGGGATTTACCAGTACTGTTTTGTATTGAAAACAATGGTTATGGATTGTCTACACCTACCAGGGAACAATACAGATGCGAAGCGATAGTAGATAAAGGGATTGGTTATGGAATGGAAGCCCACCAGATTGAGGGTAATAATATTGTAGAAGTATATCAAAGGGTTTGTGAAATTGCTGAAAGTGTCAGAAAAAATCCAAGACCCGTATTGTTAGAGTTTTTAACTTTTAGAAGAAGGGGCCATGAAGAGGCTAGTGGAACAAAATATGTACCCAAAGAACTCATTGAATCTTGGGAAGAAAAAGACCCCATTACAAACTTTGAAAACCATCTTTTAAGCAAAAATATTTTAAATGAACAACTACTTAAATCAATCAAAAATGATATAAAAAAGGACATTCAACAGGGTTTGGACATTGCTTTTAATGAAGAATCTATTTCATTTGAAGAAAAATATTTTATGGAAGATGTCTACAGCCCATTTAATTTTAAAGCAATAAAAAGTGGCGTTACTACAAGTTATATTAGGTTTATTGACGCTATTCAAGACGGTTTAAAAGAGGCCATGTCTGTTTTTGACAATACTATTATCATGGGACAAGATATTGCTGAATATGGCGGCGCGTTTAAAGTTACAGAAGGTTTTGTAGAACTATTTGGAAATGATCGGGTGAGAAATACCCCAATTTGTGAATCTGGCATAGTAGAAACAGCCATGGGATTGTCTATAGGAGGCTTTAAAGCAATTGTAGAAATGCAATTTGCAGATTTTGTAAGTTCAGGATTCAACCCCATTGTTAATTATCTCGCTAAGAATCATTTTAGGTGGGGAGAAAAAGCAGACGTTGTCATTAGAATGCCCTGTGGAGCAGGGGTGGGGGCAGGTCCTTTTCATTCTCAAACCAACGAGGCATGGTTTACAAAAACACCTGGTTTAAAGGTGGTCTATCCTGCTTTCCCAATGGATGCTAAAGGTTTATTAATTTCCGCTATTGAAGATCCAAATCCAATTTTATTCTTTGAACATAAAGCGCTCTACAGATCCATTTCTCAATCTGTCCCAAATGGATATTACAACCTTCCAATAGGTAAAGCAGCATTAGTTAAAGAAGGTACACAGGCAACCATTGTCACTTATGGCGCTGGAGTTCATTGGGCCATTGAAACGCTTGAAAAACATTCAGAATTAAGTGTAGATCTCATAGATTTAAGAACCTTAATGCCCTTAGACTGGGAGACAATATATGCCTCAGTAAAAAAGACCTCAAGACTCATCATACTTCAAGAAGATTCCCTGTTTGGTGGAATTTCAAGTGATATAGCAGCGAGTGTTCAAGAGGAATTATTTGAATACTTAGACGCACCAATCAAACGAGTAGCTAGCCTAGATACCCCAATTCCTTTTGCAAAATCGTTAGAAGAAGAATATTTGCCCAGAAAAAGATTTGAAAAAGCCCTCTTAGAATTATTAAACTTTTAAATTTGTTTTTTTTCAAAATTTGAGTAAACCCATTAAACCTTTTTTTAAATTAAGGGTCTTAGTGTAACTAACAATCATTCTGATCATAATGCTAAGACTTTTTAAAACTTTTAAATTAACGCCAATAATTTTTATTTTCCAATTTGTCGTTCCAATGGGACTAAATGCTCAGAGTAGTTTTGGAGGGTTGGCCTTATATACTTTAAGAGATGAACTTTCCGTCCAATTAGAGCAGACACTTAAGCAAGTTTCTGAGGAAGGATATGCTTATGTCGAAGCAGCTTCATATAAAGACAGAAAATTTTACGGTTTAAGTCCAAAAGACTTTAAATCATTATTAGTGTCTTTAAACTTAAAAGGAATTAGCACGCACCAAGGGGGAGTCACATTAAACAATGCAGATCAAATGATTGCAGATGTAAAAGCAGCTGGCTTTACATATTTTGTAGTACCCGTCCCTCCCATGGGGATGTTTACTTATGATCGTGAAACCATGACTATGGGTATGAAGGGTACTGCCAAAGAACTCCTAGATATTTTAAACGTTTTGGGTAAAAAATGTCACGCGGCAGGATTACAGCTGCTGTATCACAACCATGATTTTGAGCTAATAAGAAATGAAAATAACGTAATCATTTTAGATTATTTGTTGGAAAATACAAACCCTAAATACGTGAATTTTCAAATGGATCTTTTTTGGGTTTCAAAAGCAGGAGTAGACCCGATTGATTATTTTAATAAATATCCTGGGAGGTTCTTAATTTGGCATGTAAAGGACATGGATGACAAAGGTAGGTTTGCACCGGTCGGAGAGGGAAAAATTAACTTTAAAAGAATCCTAGCACAAAAAGAACGCTCTGGGATGAAATATTATATGGTAGAGCAGGACATGACTTTTGACGGATTAAAGCCCTTAGAAGCTATTAAAATTAGTCATAAGGGTTTAAAAGCTTTTGGTTTTGACAGAGTTCAGGAGTAATTTCATACCATAATAAAAACAAATTTTAAGAATAAATGAATAACAGGAATTTAAGTAATAAAGTAAGAGTCATTCACCGCTATTTAGGTTTTTTCCTAGCTGGTATTATGTTTGTTTATGCGCTTTCAGGAATCACATTAACTTTTAGAGATAAAGATTATTTCAAGAAACCTATAGTAGTAGAAAAAACCATAGAAAAAGGTTTAGAGAATCTACCTAATATAAAAGGTGCCTCTAACGTTGAATATAATAGTGAAACAGGTGATTTGTCTTATACACAAATGCAACCACCAAAAATACTAGGTGCCCTTGAAAAAATGCATAAAGCCACATCATCTACACCTTTATATTTTCTTAATGTATTTTTTGGTATCTCTTTACTTTTCTTTGTTTTTTCTGCCTATTGGATGTTTCTCCCACAGACAGATGTTTTTAAAAAGGCCATTTATTATACAATTGCCGGGATTGTTCTGACTTTTATTATGATACTTGTTTAAAAAACAGAAGTGAAGTAGCATAATCAACTCTTCTTTTAAATAATTCTATTTTACATAATATAAATTATAGTACAAATGTTCATTATGTTGTTTAAAGCATTGTTTCCATTTGATAGCTATAATGTAGTATTATGTAAAATATCCCAGTAGCATACGTTTTCATTAGAATAATTGGAACTTGGGTCATTAAACTAATAAGCGGTTTTCTTCGCAGAGTTTATAAAACATTTGTATCTATAATTAGCCGTTATGTAAAATAGCCGCTACCAAGCGCTCGATTGTTTTATAAAATCAAATTGCTCTGGCAATTTATTTTACACACAATTATCCATCGCTTGCCAACGCCAAAATAAAAGCTAACCTTTTTGCTCTTATTAAAAATCGCGTATTCCATAAAATGTGCGTCATAAAAAATTTTAGACGATTCTCGTAAGCTTGCCACAAGAGTATAAAATTTTCCCTTGCTCAAATCCTTGCTTAAAAATTTCTATACACTTGTTATATGTAGAATTTCAATTAATCTTTTTTCTCGTGTTTCATTATCTTTTGTCTTGAAACAAAAGAAACAAAAATTCAAGGCTGCATAAACTTTTGGAAACAATTAACGGCTCATTCGCTATATTTTAGGAAACATTG
>CAKZOR010000125.1 GCA_937136755.1 uncultured Flavobacteriaceae bacterium
TTGGCTTGCCCAACGGTACTCTTTATTTTAAGGCTTAGGCCAGGAGAAATATGGTCTATTGGTTCTGCAATATTTACGCCTAATGGCATAAATTCTTTATCTGAACCAATGGGAAAAATAAATTCATGTTTGCCTGTAATCCCAACCCAACCCTGAATTAGATTAGGGGGTATAATGTTTTGTATCCGGGCGTCTGCTCCAAATTCAAGAAGGCTTTCTTTTTGGTCACTTACCATTATAGGGCCATTTAAAATTAGTGCGTTACTCATATGTAACCTACCAAGAATTTCTATCCCTTTAGGCTTGTGAATGAAAAGATTTTGAATGTCTTGAGCGTGCACTAACTCAAGAGTTTGTTTTTTTAGTCCTGAAAAGTGAATGCTATGAATATCATTCAAAGAATTTTTAATGATTAGTCTACCGCCAAATACAGTAAAGGGATTCAGGGAACCAATACTTACTGATTCGTGAATTACAGTAAGCTCTTGGGACCTTAACAATTGGTTGTAAAAAAAACTGCCAAACACAAGTAGTATAGTCGGTTTTGAAATGTATTTTTTCAGTGACATTTGTGAGGTTTAGTATATTATTTTTTTGGGTACAGTTATAAATATTCAGTGCACAACTCACCTAATTTGCTGCCAGGACTCCCCTAATTTGCTATTTGAATTTACCTGATTTGTTGCCAGTGTTCCCCATCGCTTTGAATCCAAGTGACTCCTTGGGGAATCGTATTTTCAGTCATAGCGCCGTAACTTAATCCTATAAATGGGAGGTCTGTATAAACATCATGACCGCTCAAGTTTTTTAAGCAGTACACCCGGCCTTTATTCTCTGAGGCTAAAGGAAGAACAATGGTTTGTACTTCCTCATATAATATGATGGTATGGTGGTTTTCATTTAAGGTGGCGGTTTGGGTGTGGCTTTGAGTGATTTTTAATGACAGTGCCCCATTGACCTCTAAAAAAGAGTTTGTTGCAGATATTCCAATAGCTAAATGACCTTCCTTAGTAAGCCTCATTTTTTCCTGCCCTTTTGTACTAAAAGCCAACTGGTCTGCTGCCGCTCTGTAAATACCTGTATTGGTGTCTGACTTAAAACTATAACTGGGCTCGTTCTGACTTCCATTTGAATTGGAAAATCCTTGACTTCTAATTTCTCCTGCCACATGTAATTTATTTGTGGGATTTGTAGTGCCAATTCCCAGTCTTTGTTTGTCTTGGTCCCAAAACATAGCCAATGTGCTCAGGCTTGTATTTTTTATTTCACCCACTACACCATTGCTTTGAGTATGCCAAAGACTTCCTGTAGTTCCCTGTCTAAATTGGTTTAATTGAAGACTGTCTCGTGGGTGTAGTCCTTGGTTTGAATTTGTTGTGTCAGTTGTAATGGATGTGGTGTGTGAGTGATCTATTAATGCATAGTCTGGTATTTCATGGGTATGAGATGTCGTTGTTGTGAGCGGGAAGTCATGGGTGTGAGTGTTTAATGCAAAGTTTTCGTTTTCATGCGTATGGCTTAAAATAGCTGTTGGGATATTTTCATGCTGGTGATTTATTGGGGGTACTTCAATTAGGGTCTGTTCTCCACTACTACTTGTGAATAAAAAATTATTTTCTGAGATATTTTGGAAGCTAGCAGGAGTGGGTGTTGTTGGAGGAGTGAACTCGCATAGAGGCATCCACCTTTGGTGGTAATAAAATAAGCAGTTTTGATCAATATTATACACTAAGGCGCCGCTAAGAGGTCTAATGGACCGCATTTCATTGTCTGTGACAACCGTTAAAATCAATGCTTTTGTCTGGCTTTTTAATTCTAAAAGTGATTGGGGATGAATCGTTTCAGGATCTCCTCCTATTTTTACCTGTGCTGAGGAAATACAGGAAAATAGTAGCGTTAGACCTATAAAAAATAAAGACTTCATGTTGTCGCTTTTTTATAAGGTACCATCCAATTGATTATAATATCAGAAAAATAAGATAAAGTGGGTCTTTTTATCTATTAATGTCCCAAAAAGACTATTTTTTGATTTAAACGGCTGGTTTTTAAGTCAATTCTTTAAAAAGACTTAAATAGGTGTTTAAGTGTTTTAGAAGTGTTTATAAATCTATTGCTTTGCGCTCTATTTCAGAGACTTCTGTAGCTTCTTGGTTTTTTTGAAATAATCGAGCTGTATGAGGACCTCTTAGGAATATATCCTCATGAATAACCTCTAAATAACTCCCTTCCCGAAGTCCAATGACGTCGGTTTCGTGATAGGTGTGGAATTCCTTTATCCTAGTTTCTCTGCTCTCTCCGTTGTGTTTTAAGTGTGGTATTGGATCCAGATAATGTGCGTTAATATTATAAGGAATAAGACCAATAGTTCTAAAATCCTTTGGCATAGTAATTGGCATATCATTTGTGGTGTGCATGCTTTGTCCAATGATATTACTTCCTGCGCTACAGCCTAAATAAGGTACCCCTCCTATAAGCGCATTTTTTAAAGCAGAAACAATGCCTAAGTCGTACAGGGCTTTGACCAAGATAAAGGTATTTCCTCCTCCGGTAAAAATTGCTTCTGCCTTGGAGATCCCTTCGATAGGGTCTTTGTATTCGTGAAGTCCTTTTACTTTTTTTCCTATTTTGGAAAATGCTTGAGCCACGTGTCTGGTGTAGTGGTCGTGACTAATTCCATTTGGTCTAGCGTATGGAACAAAAGTGATGGTAGTGACATTTTTAAAAAAAGTTTCAAGCTCAGGGAGTAAATATGCTAAATACTTTTCATCGGGTAATGTGCTGGTACTGGCAAGTATAAGATGTTTCACGACTATTTTTTTTGCAAATTAACAAAAGTTTGGCCATCCTATTTTTTTATTTCTAACTAAGATGGGTTTTCTTTATACTAACATAACCACTAATCCATGTCTTTGGCATGAAATATATTGATGTATGATTCTTAAAAAGACTTATTTGTTGTGCTCTTTTTTTCTTTTAATTTCCCTGAGTCTCTGGTCTCAAGACAGGGTGCCACTTAAGGGTAAGGTTATGTATAGGGGGAGTAATGTGGTCAATGAAAACGTGTTGAATACCACTGCTGGTTTAGCAACTATTACAGACCAGGAGGGCTCTTTTGAAATTGAAGTAGCTGAAGGGGACGAATTGGTTTTTACAGCGGTCAATTATAAAATCACTGCGGTATTGATCACCGCAGAAATTTTGAAAAATAGGCGATTGGTAGTTGCTGTGGAGGAGAAAGTAACTGCTTTAGAAGAGGTTGTTGTAGGGCCTGAGAATACGGAGAAATTTTTAGCCTTAAAGAGTGAAAAGTTCAAGAGATATGATTATGAGATAGATCGCAGTACTGAAGTAGATAATATTGCAGAAGCAGGGGCTGTGAAGGGTATGCAAAACGGTTTAAATTTTGTTAATATTTTTAAATTGTTGTTTCAGTCTAAAGAGGCTAATAATACTACTACTGTGCCAGATTTAAAAATGTCAGAAGCATTAAGGGTAATTTATGAAGACCGTTTTTTTATTGAAGACCTCAAGTTATCTCCAGATCAAATAGAACCATTTCTTTACTATTTAGACAGCAAGGTTAGCCCAAAGCATTTACTCAAGAAAAAAAATGAGTTCCAACTGATTGATTTTTTAGTGAATCAGAGTAGAGATTTTATTGAAAGCTCCAAGGACTAGAGCCATGAGTATAGTGTTGGATTTATATTATTACAAAAGAGTTTCTTGAGATTTAACGGGCTAACATATACGCATTTTTGTTGTTTTTTGATCCTTTTCATGTGTGCCAGTTTGGTGCATGGACAATCTTTTTTCTATCCTGATAATTTTAAAGGAAGGGTGGTTTCTACAGCAGAAGATATTGGCGGTATTTCTGTCCAAAATACTACAAGGGGCTACGCAACCATTACGGACGATGCCGGTTTTTTTGAGATTAGAGCCTTAGCTCAAGACAGTTTATTACTTTCTGGAGTATCCTTTGAAAAAAAGATTTTTGTGGTCACCAAAGCTCATTTGGAACAACAGTTGGTTTATATTCCATTGGAAGAAAAGATCACAGAGCTTCAAGGAATAGTCCTTATGCCCTATGATTTAAGTGGTGATTTGTCTAGAGATGCAAATTCTTTAGGTACACAAGAAGTAATTACCGCCAGCACTCTCGGTTTACCAAATGCAAATGTAAAGCCACTCATGCAAAGCGAACGATTGCTCAGAGAGGCAGCTATGCCTAAATTTAATGTGAGTATGTTACTTGCATTGCCATTTAATCCTATTATTAATGAAATTACGGGCCGAACTAAAATGCTAAAAAAGCGTGTGGCAAGAGACAAACGCTATATCCTTTCAGAGCAAATGAGGACTTTTTTTCCAGATAGTTTGTATGTCAATAGATTGGGTCTTAAGGAAGATAAACTATCAGATTTTTTCTATTATTGTGAAATTGATGATCAATTTTTGTCCTTGGCTAAATCACAAGACTTACTTCGGATTTGGGAGTTCTTGAAAGAAAAAAGTGAGGCCTATAATAGGAACAATAAAGCCCTCTTAGAAGACTAAGTACGAGCTGTTAACTTTAATTGGTATAAAAACGTATATATGAGATCTAGATATTTTAGATGTATAATTGTAGGGTGTTTCTTTTTATGCCTAATATCCTGGTCTGGAGCACATAAATTTTACTTGAGCGTCACTCAACTGAATTACAGTGAAAAGGAGCATAGCCTTCAAATGACGTCGCGGCTTTTTATAGATGACTTAAACAGTTTAATGTTAAAGCGTTATAATATTGATGCTCATTTTGAGACAAAGGATCAGCACCCTATGGCGATGCAATATTTGGAACTGTATTTTCAAAAAAAATTTAAGCTATTCATTAACGGCAAATCTTTGGAATATCGAATTTTAGGTCAAAAAAGAGATACAGATGTGGTGGTTTTTTTTATTGAAGCTACAGGTGTTTATCTCACTGATGTTCAAGAATTAGAGGTGTATAATGCCCTGCTGACGGACCTGTTTGACGAACAGCAAAATGTGGTGCATTTAAAGATAAATAACCAAAAAAAGAGTTTTTTACTCATGAAAGACAAACCTTCAGGTCTATTAAAATTAGATTAAATAAATAATTAATAGAATTAAAATCCGTAATTTCAACCCACTAAAATTAAAACCATAAACTAACAAATACACATCATGAAAAAAATCACTTATGTGTTCAGATCTTTTCTAATGTTTTTTGCAGTTGTTGCTTTTGCACAAGCGCAAGAAACAGAAGCTGTCAAAGAAGGAGGACACACCAATCAGAGCAAATTTAGACAACTCTACCAAGAGTTTTCTACGCCAAATTCATACAGATCTGCTTCAGGAGCGCCAGGTCCTAATTATTATCAGCAACAAGCAGATTATAAAATGGATATTACCTTGGACGACAAGAATGCAAAAATCTATGGTGAAGAGACCATTACTTACACCAATAATTCTCCAGATGTTTTAGAGTTTTTATGGGTTCAATTAGATCAGAATGTAAGGACCAAAGATACTAAGTCTGCCTTAAGAAATGGTGGAGGAGTGCCTTTGGCTGCACCTACATCTTCTTTTGTGTCTTCTTATATGAAAGAATCTTTTGATGGAGGGTTTAATATTGAATTTGTTAAAGATGCCAATGGTAGACCATTGCCATTCACCATTAATCAAACCATGATGCGTGTAGATTTGCCTACCCCATTAGCGTCCAATTCACAAGTGTCTTTTTCTATTAAATGGTGGTACAATATTCCAGACCACACTACAGACAGAGCGCGTTCAGGGTATGAGTATTTTCCTAAAGACGGCAATAGAGCTTATGTAATTGCGCAGTTTTTCCCAAGAATGGCTGTTTACAGTGATGTGGAAGGATGGCAAAACCATCAGTTCTGGGGAAGTGGAGAGTTTGCCCTTCCTTTTGGAGACTATGAGGTAAATATTACCGTTCCTGCGGATCATGTCCTAGATGGAACTGGAGAGCTTCAAAACATGAAAGAAGTGTTCTCTAAGGAAATGATTAAGCGTTACAACCAGGCTAAAAAATCTTATGACGCCCCCGTTGTGATTGTTACCCAAGAAGAAGCAGAGGCAGCTGAAAAGGGTTTCTCTGACAAAACAAAGACATGGAAGCTCAAAGCAGAAAACGTAAGAGATTTTGGTTTTGCTACTTCTAGAAAGTTTATTTGGGATATGCAAGCGGTTAAATTAGGTAACAGAGATGTGATGGCGGTTTCTATGTATCCTAAAGAAGGAAACCCACTTTGGGAAGAATACTCTACTAAAGCAGTAGCCCATACTTTAAAATCGTATTCTTCTCATACGTTTGATTATCCTTATCCAAAGGCCATTTCTGTTCACGCTAAGAACCAAGGGATGGAGTATCCAATGATTTGCTGGAATTACGGAAGACCAAACGAAGACGGAACTTATTCAGACGGAGTTAAATACGGAATGATCTCTGTAATTATTCATGAGGTTGGTCATAACTTCTTCCCTATGATTGTAAACTCAGACGAGCGTCAGTGGGGTTGGATGGATGAAGGTTTAGATACTTTTATGCAATACATGGCAGAACAAGAATTTGGAGAAGCATTTCCAGAAGCCATTGCTCCATTAGAAGCATATCCTTCTAGAAGAGGTGCTCCAGCAAAAATTGTTCCTTATATGGCTGGTGACCAAAGCTTTATTGCGCCTATTATGTCTAATCCAGAAAATGTGTATCAGTTAGGCCCAAATGCCTATGGTAAACCAGCTACAGCGCTAAATATTTTAAGAGAGACTGTAATGGGTAGGGAATTATTTGATCACGCTTTTAAGACCTATGCCAATAGATGGAAGTTCAAACACCCAACGCCTGAAGATTTCTTTAGAACTATGGAAGACGCATCTGCGGTAGATTTAGACTACTTCTGGAGGGGATGGTTTTACACCACAGACTTTGTAGACATAGGGGTAAAAGGAGTTAAGAAATATTATGTTAGCAATGAGCCAACCAAACAAATGAAAGAGTATATGGCTGCTAGAAATATTACAGAGGCAGATTTACCACCATTGGTTTATTTAGCGGCAGAAGACAGCGAGGATTATAACCCTGAATTAAAAGGCAAGAAACCTTCTGAGTCTTCTCAAACGCTGAATGCTTTTATGATGGACAATATGACGGAGAGCGAAAGAGCAGCAGTAAAAGAACCAAAGTATTTCTATGAAGTAACTTTTAATAAGCCAGGTGGGATACCAATGCCACTTATCGTAGAATATACCTATGCAGACGGAACTACTAAAGTCATTACGTATCCAGCTGAAATTTGGAGAAAGAATGACGCTGAGGTTAAAACGGTGCTTTCTACTGAAAAAGAAATTGTAGGTATTGTTGTAGATCCCAAGGCAGAAACTGCAGACATAGACACCACTAACAATTCATGGCCTAAAGCAGAAACTCGCTCTGAGTTTGATTCTTTTAAAGCCGGAATTAAAGACTAAATAGAAAAATAAAATCCCAGCTGGGTCTAAATTTTAAAGCCCCACCAATTTGGTGGGGCTTTTTTTATTTCGCTTTCAAACTTCTCCTTATATTTGTGTTATGAACGCGTTGTATTTTCTATTTATAAGTGGTGGTGAAATTTTTTTCATCATGTTTATCGTTGTCATGGTTTTTGGGGCAGATAAGATACCTGAAATTGCCAGAGGTCTTGGTAAGGGCATGCGTCAACTCAAAGACGCAACGGACGACATTAAACAAGAAATTTACAAGACTGCAGATAAGCAAGGAATAGATACTAGTTTTGCTAAAGACATTAAGCAAGAGATTGACAAAGTCAAAGAACAGGTGAGTGATGTGACTGGAAGTATAAAAAGAAACTAAATGTACCAGCAGCTCATAGATTTGGATCGTGATCTGTTTGTATTTCTCAACAACGCTGGCAATACATCTTGGGACGCTTTTTTTCTCACCGTTACTTTGAGTAGTCTTTGGATTCCACTTTTTAGCTATTTTATTTTTTTGACTTTTATTTCAGTAGAAAAAAATAGATTTTACAATACTATTTGGACTGCTTTTCTGATGATTTTGACCGTTGCATTAGTAGGTTTTTTTGTAAAATACACTGTTGCAAGGCCAAGACCCCATCAATTATTGGATATGGTTCATGATATTAGAGCACTAAAACCCATTAGCGGTTACAGTTTCTTTTCTGGGCATGCGGCGAGTTCTTTCGCTATAGTCACCTTTTTATGCCTGCTATTGAGAAAAATAAAACCATGGGTATATCTGTTTTATGCATGGGCATTTTTGTATAGTTATAGCAGAATCTATATTGGAGTGCATTATCCATTAGATAGTATTGCAGGGGCCTTGATTGGTAGTGGTTTTGCTTACCTGTTTTACAGTTGGCTAGCTATTTCAAAACGATCCTTTTTTAACCCTTTTAAATAACCCTACTCATTGTAAGTCCATCTCTGATGGGTAGTAAAGAGGTTTGAACACGAGGGTCTTCTGCTAGTTTTTTGTTGTAGTCTAAAAGCACTTTGGTGGTCTTGTCTTTGGGATCTAATGGTTCTACTACTTTTCCAGTCCAAAGTACATTGTCAGAGAGAATAACAGTCCCAGATTTAGATTTTTTAATCACAGCCTCAAAATAAGCGTCGTATTGTTTTTTTTCTGCATCTATAAACACCAAGTCAAAAGGACCCTCTAATGTTGGAATAATATCTAATGCGTCTCCGATATAGGTTTTAATTTGAGTGGAATAATCACTTTTGTCAAAATACTTTTTTTGAATTGCAGCTAATTCTGGATTAACTTCAATGGTTTCAAGTGTGCCGTTTTCTATAAGTCCTTCTGCTAAGCAAAGGGCGGAATATCCTGTATAGGTCCCAATTTCAAGTATTTTTTTTGGTGCTATGATCTTAGATAAAAGGCTTAAAAACCTTCCTTGAAAATGCCCGGTAATCATTCTAGGTTGTATTACTTTTACATGGGTTTCTCTACTGAGCTCCTGAAGCAATATTGGCTCTGCGTCTGAATGTTGCTCAATATATGTCTCTAAAGTATCTGATAAAAAGTGCATGAATTACTATTACAAAGTTTATACAAAAATACACCTTTTTAGAAGCGAGACTAATTCCTTTTTATTCCCCCTATAAATTGTATTTTAGGTCTCTAATATTTTTGCTATGAATTTTTCAAATCAATTGGATTTTGCCTTAGAATTAGACGCTTCAGATTCACTTAAATCTTATAGGGACTTGTTTCACATTCCAACACATCATGGAGATGAGGTGGCCTATTTCACGGGTAACTCACTTGGTTTACAGCCCAAGTCTGCCCGAGCTTATGTAGAAAGGGTTATGAAAGATTGGGAGACTATGGCAGTAGAAGGACATTTTTATTCCAAGGAACCTTGGTGGGAGTATCATGAGAAATTAGCCGCTCCATTAGCTTCGTTGGTAGGCGCTAAAATACCTGAGGTTTCTGTGATGAATACTTTAACGGTAAATCTTCATTTTTTAATGGTCTCCTTTTACAGGCCTAATCCAAAACGATTTAAAATATTGTGTGAAGAAAAAGCATTTCCCTCAGACCAATATATGTTACAAAGCCAAGTAAAGTTTCACGGCTATGACCCAGATACAGCTATTGTTACAGTAAAGAAACGCCCTGGAGAAAATGCTTGGAGGGAAGAAGATTTATTAGAAGCTATTGAGACTCATGGAGATACATTGGCTTTGGTACTGATGGGTGGGGTGAATTATTATAATGGTCAGGTTTTTCCCATGGAAAGTATTACTGCAAAAGCAAAAGAGCAGGGTGCGTTTGTAGGTTGGGATTTGGCCCATGCAGTAGGGAATGTCCCTTTACAGCTCCATGATTGGGGGGTAGATTTTGCCAGCTGGTGTAGTTATAAGTATTTAAATTCAGGCCCAGGAAATGCGGCTGCTATATATATCAATGAGCAGTATCTAAACAGAACGGATCTTCCCAGATTTGAAGGTTGGTGGGGTACTGAGAAAGGACTTCGTTTTAAAATGGAACCTCTTTTCACGCCTATGGACAACGCAGACGCATGGCAAGTGAGTAATGCCCCTATTTTGGCTATGGCTCCTTTTTTAGCTTCATTAGATATTTTTAAAACAGTTTCTCAAGAGGATTTGTGGTCTAAGCAGTCACGCTTAGTAAGTTATATGTCCTTTGTTATTGAATCCATTGCCGCTAAGGCACCATTTGATATTATTATTTTGACTCCTGAACACAGGGGGTCACAGCTCTCAGTGTATTTTCAAGAACACGGAAGGGCTATTTTTGACTATTTAATGTCTCATGGGGTGGTCACAGATTGGCGGGAGCCCAATGTAATGCGCTTTGCACCGGTACCGCTGTATAATAGTTTTAAAGACATTCACATTTTAGGAGAAAGATTAAAAGAAGGCATTAATAAAGTTATTTTAACTTAAGATCGCTTGAAATGAATAGTGTAAAAAGCCTTTTTTCTAGCAAACGTTATTTGGGACCTGCCCTTGTTTTTGCTAGTTTAAATTTTGTATTTGGTACTTGGGCCATTTATATTCCTACTGTTAAAGCACAATTAAATATTGATAAATCTGCCTTGGGCTTGGCTATTTTTTGTTTGGCTTTAGGTACTTTTTCGGTTTTACCCTTTGCGTCTCGTGTAATTAGATACTTTGGGGTTGGAAAGAGTACAGGTTTAGGGGTGTTATGTATTGTAAGTACGGCCTTATTTCCTTTTTTAGCCCCTTCTTACCCACAATTGATTATCGCTTTGTTTTTATTGGGTGCTGCCCAAGGTTTTACAGATATAGCCATGAACGGATTAGTGGCTCATATAGAAAAGGAAGACGGAGCAAGTGTCATGACAGCAACCCACGGTTTTTTTAGCCTGGGAGGGGTTCTTGCAGGTCTGGGAAGTTTTGGCATAGCTTGGCTCAATAATCCTTTAATTCATATGGTATTTGTATTGACAATAGTGGTTTTGGTAAACCTGTATTTCTATCCTGCCTACCAATCAATAAAAGCTGCAGTAGTGCCAAAATCTTCCGTCTCCTTCGGACATATAAAGCCATTTTTACTGCTAGGAGGAATTTCTTTTGTTGTAATGGGCTCTGAGGGAGCCATTGTAGATTGGAGCGCCCTCTACCTTCAAGAGGTTGCCTTAGCCCCTGAGTTTTTGGTAGGAGGAGGGTTTTTTCTGTTTTCCATGTGTATGACCATAGCCCGCTTTTTTGGAGACCAGTGGAGCAAACGCTTTGGTAGCATCCAAATTATTTCTATGGGCGCATTCACAGCTGGAATAGGGTATTTTTTAGTCCTCAGTGGAAATACCTACTTAGCCCTCATAGGATTTGCCTTAAATGGTTTAGGATTCTCAGTAGTCATTCCAGAAGTCTTTAGAATAGCTGGCCAATCCAATAGCATAGACCCTACCAAAGCCATGTCTGTGGTCGCTGGATTTGGGTATTCAGGCTTTCTTTTAACACCGGTAATTTTAGGGGTAGTGTCTGAGAAGTATGGTTTATCGGTCGGTTTTTTTGGTTTGCTAATCAGTGTGTTATTAGTCCTTATTCTGACCGTTTTTTTAAGAAAGAAAAATACGATAAAGGACTAAGGGCAATTTATTAAAAACAAGGCTTTTATTTGGAGGGACATTATCTCTAAATTATGTAATTTTGACAGATATAAATACGTGTTATGAGTGCCAAGAAAGGAAAAGTACAAGAACTAATTGAAGAAAAGTTTTTAGAGGAACGTAAAGTGTTTCTATGGGGACAAGTAGACGACGCTTCTGCCAAACATGTCATAGACAGATTGTTGTATTTAGACCTCCAAAACAGCAAGGAAATACAATTGGTGATCAATAGTCCTGGAGGTTACGTAACTTCTGGTTTTGCGATATACGACACTATAAAATCCCTAAAAAGTCCTGTTTCTACAGTATGTAGCGGTTTGGCTGCTTCCATGGGGTCAATATTGTTGTCTGCTGGAGCCAAAGGAAGACGTTTTATGCAACCACATGCACAAGTAATGATTCACCAGCCGAGTGGTGGTGCTAGAGGACAGGCTTCTAATATTGAGATACAAGCCAGAGAAATAATCAAAACAAGGGAATTGAGTGCGCAAATTTTAGCAGACAACTGTGGTCAGAAAGTAGACAAGGTCATGAAAGATTTTGATCGTGACTATTGGATGAATGCAGAAGAAAGCTTGGCTTACGGTATTGTAGACGCCATGTTGTAGTTGTTACCCATGCGTTAACGAATTAATATCCGAAAAGATTTATTACTAAGGTACGCTTTAAATACGCTGGCGGATTTTATTATTTCTAAAGGGTTTATTAATAAGGATGCGTTTATACTATTCTGAAAGACTTTAATATTCTGAAGGGTTTTCTATAATATGGAAAGCCCTTTTTTTAATGTCTTTAAGGTCATTTGGATCCATTTTTTTCAAAAGAGATAACATCATGGCCATGCGGTTATTTTTTTCAAAATACCCCTTCTTTTCATCTAAGAAGTTCCAGTATAACGAATTAAAAGGACAGGCATTTTCTCCTATTTTTTCTTTGTGATTGTATTGGCAACCCTCACAGTAATTCCCCATTTTTTGGATATAATTTCCGCTACTTACATAGGGTTTTGTGGCCAATAAGCCACCATCTGCAAATTGACTCATTCCCCTTGTATTAGGCATTTCTACCCACTCAATGGCGTCAATGTAAATACCCAGGTACCATTTATCTACTTCATCTGGATGCACTTGTGTGAGTAAAGCATAGTTTCCTGTCACCATGAGCCTTTGGATGTGATGGGCGTAACTATGCTCAAGACTTTGCTTAATAGATTGGTGCATGCAATTCATTTTGGTCTTTGCCGTCCAGTAAAAATCAGGAAGCTTCCCCTGATTATCTAGCGCATTCTTTTGAGCATAACCAGGCATTTCTCTCCAGTAAATCCCCCTCATATATTCTCTCCATCCCAAAATTTGCCTCACAAATCCTTCCACTTGATTCAAGCTTATTTTGTCTTCTTTTTGCTCATAATAAGTCTTTAGCACCTGATCCACTACCTCTTTTGGGCTAATGATTTTTGTGTTTAAAGCAAAAGACAATCTCGAGTGAAAAAGAAATTTTTCTTCAGTATGCATGGCATCTTGAAAATCGCCAAAATAGGGTAGGAGATCTTCACAGAAATAATCGAGAATTTGTTGTGCTTGATTTTTGTTAATAGGCCAATTAAATTGTGTAGCATCTATGGATCCAATGGTCTTAAAAGATTGCGATTGAATACTTTTATATATTTCTAAAAGGTTGTTTGATATTGGAAATCCAGTCGGTACAGGGATTTGACCTTTCCATTTTTTTCTATTCTCTTGGTCGTAATTCCATTTTCCTCCTAGCGGTCCTTCAGGCGTCATTAAAATCTGATGCTCTTTTCTCATTTGCCTGTAAAAAGGCTCCATAATCAGTTGTTTCTTTCCCTCAAAAAAGTTTTTTAAACGCTTTCTATCTGTGTAAAAATGTTCTGTTGAATACGCTTTGGTCGGAATATCTAATTCCTCGCAAATAGATTGAAATTGCAGATCTAGCCTGTACTCATCTGGTTCCTGGTATTCAAATAAACCAATCTCATGGCTATTGATATGGGCTTGGATTAATTTTCCTAAATCCTCTTTGGCCTCTGCTTGGTCAATATTAATGTATATGACTTGATGACCTTTGGCCTTAACGGCCGATGCAAATTCACGCATAGCAGCAAAAAAGCCTACGACTTTTTGAATGTGGTGGGTCACATAATCTGTTTCTTGTCTCATTTCTACCATGAGATATAAAGTTTGCTTATCTATTTCTGTAAACCAACTATGTGATAAATTGAGTTGATCTCCTAAAACGAATCTAAGTTTTTTTGTGCCTGACATATCTCTGGTCGCTATTTGAAAGGTAGATTTTGGTTGTTCTTATTGTTATTCATTCCAGATTTTTTGAAATGCTTTTTGAGGATCGTACATATCTGCCTGTCTGTCGGGATTAAAAATTCGATCTCTTGGATCATTTCCCACACCACTAGTGTACATCCAATTGGCCCAATTACTGTCTACATCGTAGTCTATTAATTGACTTTCAAAGTAGCTAGCTCCTGTTCTCCAGTCTTGATCCAATGTTTTTGACCAATAGCTCGCTACATTTTGCCTACCTCGATTACTCATCCATCCAGTTTGAGCCAATTCCTTCATATTAGCATTGATGAAAGGGCTATATGTGGTACCATTTATCCAGTCATTATACACTTTAGGGTTGTTTCCTTTCGCAAAAGTTTTTTGGTTAATTCCACCACTTTTAAAAAGATCGTTTTTATGTTTTAATCCCACATATTTAAAAAATTCCCTCCACAGAAGTTCAAAGAGGACCCAATAGGTACTTTCATTGGCTGTTACTTTTTTTTCATAGGTCTTAAGTTGGTGATACACAGTTCTAGCAGAAATACAGCCATGGGCTAACCAAGCAGATAATTTAGTGCTGTAATCCAATCCAATTAATCCATTGCGAGTCTCTTTGTATTGGGCCACTCTATGGCTTTCAAAGAAGTAATGCTTGATTCGATCCTGTGCTGCCTTTTCTCCTCCGCTAAATGGAAAAGCAGACCTAGGGTCAGTTTTTAAAGACAGTAAATCTTTTGAAATAGATGACCAAGGGGCGTCAGAATAAAATAATGGGGTGTCTGTGGCGCTTGTTTGTTTAGTTGGAGTAGCTAGTGGTGTAGGAACTTTTAAAGACGCTTCTACTTTTTTTCTAAATGGGGTAAAGACTTTAGGAAGTTTGTATAATTCAAAAGGGATTAATTCGGGTCCCAATAAAAATTGATCGTAAAGGCTAACCAGCTTAGTGTTCGGTGAAATCTGAGCTTCTATTTCTTTGTTTATTGAAACTTCTTCCTCATGCCATACTTTTTGATGGTAGAGTGTGCTAATATTATTTTCATGAATGTATTCTGGCAACCGTTTGGCTGGATTTCCTATAAGAATAGCAAATGGAATATTTAGCGCTTCAAGACTTTGCTTTAAATCTAGTAATGATTCTACAATGAATTTTGCCCTGAATGGACCAATTTTAGGTAAATCTCCCTTAAATTTTTCGGGGTCTAAACAGTATACTCCCAAAATTTCATTTGCCTTGTTTTCACAAGCAGCTGAGAGTGAAGGGTGGTCTGCAACCCTTAGGTTATTCGTGAACCAAACAAGGGACTTCATAAGCTTTTATTTTTATTTCTTTTACATTTTTCAGAACAGTATCGCACTTCATCCCAGTTTTTTTCCCATTTCTTTCTCCAATTAAATGGCCTTTGACACACTGCGCAAACTTTGGAGGGAAGAAAGTTTTTTTTGTGCATGTTATTTTTTTTGCGGCTTTGTTTCCGGTTTTGCGTACTCGTATCTAATGGGTGTAGCTGTTTTAATATACCCGTCAATTCCTATTCCTGCAATAGTATTGGCTTTTGTGAGATCTATCCAACCATCAGATGCAATAAAATCTTCATTTAAATAAAGCGCGTTTATGGCTCCAACAAGCATAATGCAACCATTTTCTACAATGGGATATTCATTCACATAAGTGCAGCTGTATTTAATAGTGCTCTCTTTTACAAAGGGTGCAAGCGCACCCTCAAGGTATTCAACTTCTAATCCGACTGCTTCAAATTCAGAGGTATTGGCAGGGTATTTTGCAGCGGTTTGGTGGGCTTTGTCTATAAAGGTTTCCTGAACATGGTTTACGGTAAAAAAACCAGTTTCTTTGATGTTTTTATAAGTATCCCTTTGCACTGTGAGTGGTCTGAATGTGAAACCTATCAGCGCTGGGTTACTGCCAAGGTGAATGATAGAGTTAAAAATGGCTAAGTTTTTATTTCCATCTTTATCTTGTGTGCCAATTAGATTTATTGATTTAAATCCCGTGCAACTATTTATGAGGTTTGCTCTATATCTAGAGGGCAGTTCCTCAAAATCTGACGCTTTAAATTGTTTCACTTTTTATATAGTTTTGTTAAACAAATATAAGAAAGCAAATGGCTAATTTTTGTATTTAATACTTTTTTCTATTGAAATGCTTTTGTCTTTTTAAGTAAGGTCAAAAAAAAATCTCCATTGCTGGAGATTTTTTTAATATAATTAAAATACTGCTATTACAAACTAGCAAATAGTTTTTGCATTTTTTCTTGCTGCTCTTCTGCAAGTGTAGGATCTACCAAAATTCTTCCAGAGTGTTCGTCTGTAATGATTTTTTTTCTAGAAGCAATCTCAACTTGAACTTGAGGTGGAATAGTAAAGAACGATCCTCCAGAAGCACCTCTCTCAATAGCAACAACCGCTAAACCATTTTTCACATTGGCTCTTATGCGCTTATATGCATTGATCAATCTTTCTTCAATTTGAGTCTCATATTCTGCAGATTTTTTAAGAAGGGTTTCTTCTTCTTTTTCTGTTTCAGCAAGAATGTCGTTTAATTCTTCTTTTTTGTGTTTTAAGTGTGTTTCTCTAGCTTCTAAGCGTTCTTTAGAGTCTTCTATAACTGCCTTTTTTTGCTCCATTTGGGCTTTGAATTCGCGAATATTTTTTTCTGCCAATTCAATTTCAAGTTCTTGAAACTCAACTTCTTTTGAAAGCGCATTAAACTCTCTAGAGTTTCTTACGTTTTTTTGTTGCTCTGCATATTTTTTTATGGCAGACTTAGCATCTTCAATTAGATTTTTCTTTGCAGCTATTTCTACATTGATGGTTTCTAAATCAGATTTAAGTTTTTCCATTCTGGTATTTAATCCAGAAACTTCATCTTCAAGGTCTTCTACTTCTAAAGGAAGTTCCCCCCTTACATTTCTAATTTCGTCTACCCTTGAATCTATCAATTGAAGGTCGTATAAAGCCCTTAGCTTATCTTCTACTGTTACCTCTTTCTTTGTTGCCATAATTAATAATACTTGATGGGATTGGTGTTACTCTCCGATAAAGAGATTGCAAAATTAGGAATTTTTTTTGTAAGATAGCCCACTAAAAGATTTTTTGTAAACTGCTCACTTTCATAGTGCCCTATATCTGCAAGTAGAATGTTGTTTTCTGCTTTAAAGAAGTCGTGGTATTTTAAATCTGAAGTGACATAAGCGTCTGCTTTACAGTGTTTTGCGTTGTTAATAGCAAAAGCGCCACTACCCCCCAATACTGCTACTTTTTTTATTTTTTTTCCAACTAATTGCGAATGTTTTATGCAAGGTGTTCCAAAAACTGCTTTCAAGTGTTTTAGGAAGTCTTTTTCCTTCATGGCCTCAGGGAGTAATCCTATTCTTCCCATTCCTAACGCTCCCTCATGTTTTTGAGGCTTTAGATTTGGATTATTAATGAGAACTTCTACTTTTTGCAGCCCAAGACGCTCTGCTATTTCATGATTTACACCCAGTGAAGCGTTGTCTAATGCGGTGTGCATACTATAAATGGATATTCCGTGTTGAATACATTTTAGGACAACCTTTGAAACATAATCTGTGGGAGTCAGTTGCTTGAGTCCTTTAAAAATGATCGGATGAAAGCTCACGATCATATTGGCATTTTTTGCAATAGCTTCTTCTACCACATTTTCCAAAGTATCTAGACTTACTAAAACACCAGATACCCTTGACTTCGGGTCTCCAACCAATAAACCAACATTGTCAAATTCCTCTGCCCAGCTTAATGGTGCTAGGTCTTCCAATAAATTGGTTATATCTTTTACTGTCATAATTGTAAAATTGTGTTCTTGACAAATATAAATATTATAATTTCGTTCCTATGAAGATCAGAATGCTTTTATGGCCTTTGTCGCTTCTCTATGCATGGGTGCTGAGACTTAGACATCTTTTTTATGACCTCGGTTTATTTAAAAGTGAAAGCTTCAACACCCCTACAATTTGCGTGGGCAACCTCAGTTTGGGCGGCACAGGAAAAACACCAATGATTGCTCTTTTAATTGAATACTATTTAAGCAAGGGTTTGCAAATTGCAGTAGTCAGTAGGGGTTATGGAAGAAAGTCACGTGGCTTAATTGAGGCTAATGCAGCATCTAATGCATATGAAATAGGGGACGAAGCTTTTCAACTATATAAGTCATTTCCTCAAATTAGGATGGTTGTTTGTGCTTCAAGAGTAGCAGCAATGACTTATTTAGAAGCGAACTATACCCAAGAGTTTTCTGGAAAAGAGTATTTGTTTGAAACTCAAAATTCAAGGAGTCATTCCGCTCCAGATTTGGTGCTTTTAGACGACGCTTTTCAACACAGGGCCATTAAAGCGCAGTTTAATATTTTACTCACTACTTACCATAAACCTTACTTTAAGGATTTTTATTTGCCTGCTGGTACATTGAGAGATCATCAATTAAGAGTTAAAAAAGCCCAAGTGGTTGTGGTCACTAAATCTCCCGGTCAAATAGACGCCACTAAGAAAGCGTCTTTTGTTTCAGGCCTTAATCTTATGTCAAATCAGCCAGTGTTTTTTAGTCATTTAAAATATGACAATCTCCTCATTGGATTGAATAAGTCCATTCCTTTAAATACTCTAAAGGGAGAGGAAGTTGCATTGGTCACTGCAATTGCTGACCCAGAGCCATTGGTTAGTTTTTTAGAAAAACAGGGCATAATAATGCATCATTTAAGGTTTGCAGACCATCATTATTTCTCCAAAAGAGAAATAGAGTCATTAAAAAAGCATCAAAAAATCATTTGTACTCACAAGGATTTTGTGAAGTTAAGTGCAGCTATACCTCAATTGTTTTACCTCCCTGTATCTCATGATTTTATAGAAAGTGAGCTACCCTTTTTTTATAAAGCATTACCTGAATTATAAGCTAACAATAGCACCTTGTATAGCGCGTCTTCTTCATAGGGTTTGTGAAGCATAGCAGAAAAGCCCAAATCTGATAATTCTGCCCAATGATTGTCTTTTTCTAGCGCTGTTAGTGCTACTATCGGAATAGATTTATTGGTGGATCTTATTTTTTTTGTAGCCTCTTCCCCCGTCATAACAGGCATATATAGATCCATAAGTACAAGGTCAAAGCTATTGGAAGCAACCAATTCAATGGCTTCTGATCCGGAGTGACAAGGCATTGCTTTAACACCAAATTTCTCTAAGGTTTTAATGGTAATTACTTGGTTTATTAGATTGTCGTCTACAACTAAAACAGTAAGGTCTTTAAGCGCAGTCGTATCTACTGTAATTGATTTTTTAATGGGTTGTAACTCGTAGCCAAAATTGAGAATAAAACTAAATTCACTTCCTTTATTCACGGTACTTTTTATAACCAATTCACTGTTTAGGATTTTTAATAGAGCCACAACAATAGTTAAACCTAGCCCACTACCAAAAGATTTGTTTTTTGATTCTAATTGATGAAAGTGTTTGAGAATTTTCCCTTGATCTTCCTTGAGAATCCCTTTTCCATGGTCAATAATTTTAAAGCAAATTACACAGTTTTTTTCATAGATATTTTGAGCTACTACTTCTATATAAATTGGTTTTTTCTCACCAAACTTCACGGCATTATTGAGTAAGTTGATCAATATCTGGGTGAGTTTTACCGGATCTCCGTTGAGGTGGTTGGGTATTTTGGGATCAATATTGATGACTATTTCAGTGCCCTTTGTTACTATTTGTTTTTCTACTGTTTTAGAAACTTGGTAAACCAATCTATCTAAATCAAAAGATTCTTGGTGTTGGCTCAACTTTTTCGCATCTATTTTCTTTAGTAGAAGAGAATCGTTAATTAATTTAACCAAATAATTCGAAGCTCTTTCCAGTATTTGTAAGTCTTCTATTTGTGTTGCTTTAGGTGAGCTCTGTAATAAGCTCTTAGAGATAGCTGTTACTGCATACAAAGGCGTTCTTAATTCATGACTTAGAGTGGTGTTAAAAGCTAAAGCTTCCTCTAATTTAAGGGTGTTCTTGCGCCTTTCCTTTTCATTTTTTATAAGCAGAAGCACAATGATAATTGCTAAAATTCCAAAAACACCAAATAACAACGACAACAACAAAGGTGTGATCGAAATGTTAAAGGAAAGTATCATATTTATGGACTTACTATTTTTGTAGTGTGTAAAATTAAATCTACCAGCCTGTTACTATAACCTGTTTCATTGTCGTACCACCCTATGATTTTAACCATATTACCAATGACAGAGGTCATTTGAGCGTCAAAAGTACAAGAATATGGACTGCTGTTTATGTCTACAGACACAATAGGATCCTCTGTATAAGCTAAAATATGTTTAAATTTTCCAACTGCAGCTTCTTTAAATGTAGTGTTTATTTCATTAATAGTTGTTGGTTTTATGACATTAAATGTAATATCGGTCAATGAACCATTTGCCACAGGAACCCTTATGCCGCAACCACCCATTACTTCTGCAAGATCTGGAAATACCCTGGTGAGTGCTTTTGCAGCCCCCGTTGTTGTAGGTACTATTGATTGCCCTGCAGCCCTGGCCCTTCTGAGATCTCTGTGAGGTTGATCGTGTAAACTTTGGTCTGAAGTATATGAATGAACCGTAGTGATATAAGCCTCTGAAATGCCGCACAATTCCTTGATTATTGCTATCATGGGTGCAGCATTATTTGTAGTGCAAGAAGCATTTGAAATAATTTGATCCCCTTTTTTTAAACTGTGCTCATTAATACCCATAATGATCATTGGAATAGTGTCTTCCTCAGGAGGTGCTGCTAAAATAACTCTTTTTACACCCTCTTTGAGATGTAGAGATAACAAACTTTTACTTTTAAACTTACCGGTTGCTTCAATGATTATTTCAGCACCAGTTTCTTGCCATGATATGGAATCAATAGACGCTTCATTGAAGACAGGAATTTTATTTTTAGCCACTACTATAGCGTGATCCAAAGCCACGATGTCTTGATTCAATACTCCGTGTATTGAGTCATATTTTAAAAGGTGGGCGAGTGTTTTTGCTGGGGCAAGGTCATTAATTGCAACCACCTCAATAGAGGGGTGGTTGATTAGAAGGCGAAATAGCGTTCGACCAATTCTGCCAAACCCATTAATACCTATTTTTATTTTTTTCATCTAGAGTTTATGCTATTAAAGCATGTGTTTGTGTGCTTTGTAGGAGGACCTTACTAATGCGCCACTTTCCACATGTCTAAAGCCCATTTCTAAACCAATGGTTTCGTATTTTTTAAACTGTTCAGGCGTAATAAATTCTGTCACAGGGAGGTGATTTTTAGAAGGCTGTAAATATTGACCAATGGTCACTACGTCTACTTGTGCATTTCTTAAATCCTTTAAGGTCTCAATAACCTCTTCTTCTCTTTCCCCTAGCCCTAACATTATACCAGACTTGGTTCTGTTAATCCCAGCTTTTTTTAGATAGGCTAGTACCTCCAAACTCTTCTCGTATTTGGCTTGAATCCTTACGGCTCTTGTAAGTCTTTTAACGGTTTCCATATTGTGAGAAACCACCTCAGGATTAGCCCTGACAATTCTGTCTAAATGCCTTGTGATTCCTTGAAAATCAGGAATAAGTGTTTCCAAAGTAGTGCTAGGATTTAACCTGCGGATAGCGCCCACTGTTTCTTCCCATATAATAGAACCCATATCCTGAAGGTCATCTCTGTCTACGGAAGTAATTACAGCGTGTTTTATACCCATTATTTGAATAGAACGTGCCACTTTCTCAGGTTCTTCCCAATCTACTGTTTCAGGTCTCCCCGTTTTAACACCGCAAAATCCGCAAGACCTAGTACAAATATTTCCTAAGATCATAAATGTTGCAGTACCTTCTCCCCAACATTCCCCCATATTTGGGCAGCTTCCGGAAGTACAAATGGTGTGTAAATCATATTTATCAACCAAACTTCTAAGTTGGGTGTATTTCTGACCGGTGGGGAGTTTAACCCTTAACCATTTTGGTTTACCTGCTTTAGGCTTTTCTTTGGTAGGTGTTATTGTATCGGTAGCCATCTTTTTTTTAAGCAAATATAATAAACAATGGGGATAAAAACCTTAAATCAAAGGCTTGTTCCTAATCAATTCGGACAATAATTTTCTTGCCCTAAGTGCTTTCACTTTAATGTTATTTACGGGTTCACCTAATTCTAATGCCATTTCAGCATAACTCATTTCATTAAAATATCGCAGGTTAATTACTTTTTGATAAGCGGGTTTTAGCTTTTTTATTTCTGTGAGTAAATCTGCTAAATTTTGTTGCTGTATCAATTGATCTTCAGCACTAGGGGTACTGTCTAAAACCTCCGATTCTCCTGAGGTGTTTTGATATGAGAAAGTATTGTTTTCAAGGCTCCTTTTCTGTCTTCTCAAGAGATCTATGTGTAGGTTCTTTGAAATGGTAATGAGCCAGGTTTTAAACACAAACTCTTCTTTGTAACTATTAATTTTATCAAAAGCTTTAGAAAAAGTTTCAATCGTAATGTCTTCTGCTTCTAACTCATTTTTTGTTCTAAGCAGTTGAAAGCTATACACATCATTCCAAAATGTATCTAAGAGATTGCTAAAAGCCAGTTGCTGTCCGGATTTAGCATTTTGAATGGTTTTTGATATGTTTTCGGGGGCTAAAATCAATGGTTTTTTATGGAGTTATTTCATTTCTACATTCCTGCTCAGTTGGAAGTTTGCCACACATCCCACAGGCTTCACCTTCTTTATTTAAAAAAGGACTTTGACTGGCGCATGTTCCTGAGAAAGCACCGTCTTTTTTGGCCCAAATTTTTAGGGCAATACCAGCGAAACCTAATCCTAAAAGTCCAATTGTAATGAAAACTAACTTCATCTGTTATTTTTTTTTACAAAGGTACAAAATATGCTATTGCAACACACTTATCCTATAGGTATATTGACTATAGATGCTTTAGGGTCAGGGTTTGGATTCCCAGGTTTTTTCTCAATAGTGATATGTATTGTACCCTTTTCTTTAAAAGGAATTTGAATTAATTGTTGTTTGTCAATTTTTGATAGAATTCCAATGTTTTCTTTTATCCCATTGCGACTTACCCATATTTGGAAACACATGCTTTCTGGTAGCTTGGGTAAGTTGTCGAATTGTAAGAATCCCAATCTCTTTTCTTTATTGAGATAAGAAGAAAAATTAAAGGAGACCTCATTGTATTGAGATTCATGCTCTTTTTTTTCGGTTTGTGGACTTTGAAGTACTATAAACTGATTCCTTAAATCTTCTAGTTTTTGATCAAAATCTGTAGTGAGTTCTTTAATCTGATCATTAACTATAGACTGCTGGGTTCGCATTCTTTTAGTCTCTTTGAACACATAAAGTGAAGTCATTAAAAAAACTACTACAGCTAAAACAATGGAAGCCCATGAAAATTTAGCCAACCGCTCTATTCTTTTTACCTGTCGCTCAATATTGGCTTTTAAGGATTTTACAGGTGTTTTTTTGTATTGCGCACTAAATTCTAAAAGATGGCTTTCTAATAGGTCTATGTGTGCTTTTATATGAGGATTGTTTTCAATGAGGCTTTCAATGCGAAGGGCCTCTTGAGGATCCAGACTTCCAGATACATATAATTCAAGATCACCAGATGCGATTATAGCTGCTGTATTTTCTTCCATTTTTTATTGCTTAAACTGATATATGTTGCCCAGTTCTTTTAATCCTATTCTAAGCCTAGATTTTACGGTACCCAATGGAATATTTAAATAATCAGCCACTTCTCTTTGCGTCATACCAAAAAAGAAAATAGCCTCAAGTACCGCTTTATTTTTTTGTGCCAATCGATCCATATGATTTTGAACATCTAGGTGATCACTTTCAAATCCTTGGTCTTTTATATTTACGGTGCTTATGCCTATTTGGACTTCTAAAGGTTTTGTTTTGTTTGTTTTTCGGTATAAATCAATAGCAGTGTTGCGTGTAATTCTTAATATCCAGGTAAATAATTTAGCTTTTTTTTGATCGTAAGTATGGCTGTTTTTCCAAATTTTTATAAAACTTTCCTGAAGGGCGTCTTCTGCAGCTGAGGTGTCTTTTAATATCTGAAAACAAACGCCGTAAAGCACTTCTGAATAGTTGTCATAAAGTAAACTGAGGGCTTTTTCATCCTTAGCTTTTAAGAGTCCAACAATTGTCGTGTCTATACCCATCTATGTTGGCTAAATGATATTTACTTCAGGCTCTAATTGTATGGCAAATTTTTCTTTGACTGTTTGAATGACTTTTTGGGCCATCGCTAAAAGTTGTTTTCCACTAGCATTTCCGTAGTTAACAATGACTAAAGCTTGTTTTTCGTGAATTCCAGCGTCATTTTCTCTGTATCCCTTTAATCCAGACTGCTCTATGAGCCAGCCAGCAGGAATCTTGTATTGATCCTCTGTGATCTTGTAAAATGGCGCCTTTGGCCATTTAGCATGAAAAGCATTAAAAAAATCACTGTCAACCGTTGGGTTTTTAAAAAAACTACCGCTATTTCCCAATATTTTTGGATCGGGTAATTTTGATTTTCTAATACTTATAACAGCCTCTGAGATATCTTTTATGCTGGGATTTTCATCTGTATTGTTTTCTTTTAAGACCCTTTCAATATCTCCGTATTTGGTCTGTAGCCTATGGGACTGTTTAGAAAGGCGAATCCTAATAGCATAAATAACGTATTTTCCCTTGGCAGCTGTTTTGAAAACAGACGTTCTGTAACCAAACTCGCAGGCCTGAGCTGAGAGTGTAAATGTTTTGAGCGTTTCTATTTCCAGGACCTCACAGGACACAAAAACATCTTTTAACTCAACGCCATAGGCTCCAATATTTTGTATTGGAGCGCTACCTACACAGCCAGGTATCAAGGATAAATTTTCAATACCGCCGTAATGATGTTCTAAACACCATTGGACTAAATCGTGCCAATTTTCTCCAGCTGCGACATCTACTATAACCTCTTTTTCTTTTTCACTAACTAGTTTTATTCCTTTATGACATATTTTAATCACATGGGCATCTATATCTTTGGTGAGCAAAAGGTTGCTGCCTCCACTAATAATAAATACATTAGGATGGCAGCGATTTGTCAGAAGGTCTTTTAAATCTTCTAAATGGTAACTCTCAGAAAAGTAAGCTGCATTGACATCTATGCCAAAACTATTATGTGGTTTAATGGATATGTCTTTAGAAACATTCATTAATTTGGATAAACCTCCAAAGCTTTTTTTAGAATATCTGTCGCAATGATTAATTGCTGTTCTTCTAACACATAGGCAATCCTAATCTCATTTTTGCCTAAGCCTGGTGTGGCATAAAAACCAGCTGCCGGAGCAACCATGATAGTTTTGCCATCTACAGAAAAAGAATCGAGTAGCCACTTGGCAAAATTATCAGCATCTGCTACTGGCAAAGCAACAACACAGTAAAAAGCCCCCCTTGGATTAGCCACAGCTACCCCTGGAATTTTTTTTAGGCCAGTGATTAATATATCCCTTCTTTTTTGATACTCAGTATTTACAGATTTAAAATATGAAGAAGGAGTATCTAAAGCAGCTTCAGCGGCTATTTGCGCATAGGTGGGAGGAGATAGCCTCGCTTGAGCAAACTTCATAGCTGTAAGAATGAACGCTTTATTTTTTGAGACCAAGCAACCTATACGAGCACCACACATACTGTATCTTTTGGAAACAGAATCTACCACTACAGCATAGTCTGCTATTCCTTCTAATGTTAAAATGGAGTGGTGTACAGCTCCTTCGTATGTAAATTCTCTATATACTTCATCTGCGATTAGAAAGATATTGTGCTTTTTAACCAAAGCAGACAAGGCTTCGAGTTCTTCTTTTGTATAGAGGTAGCCTGTTGGGTTTCCAGGGTTGCAAATGACGATGGCCTTTGTTTTTGGTCCAATTAAGCTTTCAAAATCAGCAATAGGGGGTAGGGCAAAATTCTCAGCTAAGCTAGAAACTACAGGAACAACTGCAATATCGTTTGCAGTTGCAAATCCATTGTAGTTAGCGTAAAAAGGTTCCGGGATAATGATTTCATCACCTGGATCTGCAACGCTTGCCATGGCAAATGACAATGCTTCAGATCCTCCAGTAGTCACTATAATATCTTCTCTTGTAACAGCTACCTGGTGTAGTTTGTAATACTGGGCCAATTTATCTCTGTAAGCATCGGAGCCCTCTGTTCTACTGTAAGCCAGCACTTCAATTTTTGCATTAGACACAGCATCTAAGGCAATTTGAGGTGTTTTAATATCTGGCTGACCAATATTCAAATGAATCACCTCAGTACCTCTCGCTTTGGCATTTTCTGCAAAAGGCACAAGCTTTCGAATGGGAGATTCGGGCATAGAGTGCCCTTTTTTAGACAATGCTGGCATGGATTTTTTTTTGCGAAATTATGAATCAAAAACAAGCCCAGCTTGTTTTTTTTAAAATTATTCTATTTTTTTCACCATACCCTTGATAGTTAGTATTTTAGTGGGCGTATCTGCATTGGATTTAACGGTAATTGCTTTTCTTATAGGTCCCACTAAAGCAGTGTTGTATTTCACTTGAATTTCACCTGTTTTACCAGGTAAAATAGGTGCCTCGGGTTTTTTTGGAATCGTGCAACCACAGCTGGAACTCACTTCAGTAATGACTAGTGGAGCGTCTCCGGTATTGGTGAATTCAAATACCCTTATTCCGTCACTGTTCACCGCAATTGTTCCATAATCTATAGTTTCTACTTTGAAAGTTATTTTTGCAATTTTTTCTTGGGCCAACGCTGTGTTTTGCACGAACATTAAGGTCAGTAAGAATAGTAATTTTTTCATTTCCCTATAGTTTAGAAGTGTATCAAATATAATTCTTTTCATAACAAGGGACAAAATTCTTTCAAGAGAGACAGAGTATCCTTATTTTTGTATCTTATTATTTGCTAATAACAAGCCTAACTACTATATCTCATGGAGACCGCTTCCAAATATTCCCCCCAACAAATTGAAAACCAATGGTATGACTATTGGATGAAGCACAATTTTTTCGCTTCTACACCAGATGAGAGAACACCCTATACCATAGTTATTCCTCCACCAAACGTCACGGGAGTTTTACATATGGGGCATATGTTAAACAATACCATTCAAGATGTACTGATCAGAAAAGCAAGATTGCAAGGTTTTAATGCATGTTGGGTACCTGGAACGGATCACGCTTCAATTGCAACAGAGGCAAAAGTTGTCGCAAGACTCAAAGAGCAAGGCATTTCTAAATCAGACCTGAGCAGAGAGGAGTTTTTAGCCCATGCTTGGGAATGGAAAAACGAATATGGAGGTGTTATTTTAGATCAGCTTAAAAAATTAGGCTGCTCTTGTGATTGGGATAGGACCGCTTTTACCATGGATCCTACTTTGTCAGATTCTGTGATTAAAGTTTTTGTAGATTTATTTAATAAGGGCCTTATTTACAGGGGCAATAGAATGGTAAATTGGGATCCTGAGGCACTCACCACTTTATCTGATGAGGAGGTTATTTATGAAGAGAAACAGGGCTTATTATATTATATATCCTATCAAGTAGCGGGTAGTGATCAAAAGCTGACCATTGCCACAACAAGACCTGAAACTATTTTTGGTGATACGGCTATTTGTGTTCACCCAGAAGACGAACGTTTTACACACCTTCACGGTAAAAAAGCCATTGTACCACTTTGTGGAAGGGAGATTCCAATTATAGCAGATGATTATGTAGACATGGAATTTGGTACAGGTTGCTTAAAAGTGACCCCGGCACACGATCTGAATGATAAAGCACTTGGTGAAAAACACCACTTAGAGATTATCGATATTTTCAACCCCAATGCCACTTTAAATTCCTATGGTATGGGCTATGAGGGAATGGACAGGTTCGATGCTAGAAAAAAGGTTTCAAAAGATTTAGAAGCCCAAAACTTCTTAGTAAAAACCGAGCAGCACCTTAATAAAGTAGGCACATCGGAAAGAACTAAAGCGGTTATAGAGCCCAGACTTTCAGACCAATGGTTTTTAAAAATGGAGACTTTAGCCCAGCCTGCTTTAAAAGCGGTTTTAGAGGACGAAGAAGTAAAGTTATTTCCTAAAAAGTTTGAAAACACATACCGTCACTGGATGGAAAACATCCGTGATTGGAACATTTCTAGACAATTGTGGTGGGGACAACAAATACCTGCCTACTACTTTGGAACTGGAAGAGAAGACTTTGTGGTGGCTGAAAATATTGAAACAGCATTAATACTCGCCAAGGAGAAGTCAGGCAATTCAAGCTTAACTTCTCAAGATTTAAGGCAAGATGAAGACGCCTTAGATACCTGGTTTTCCTCATGGTTATGGCCTATGAGTGTATTTAATGGAATACTCGAGCCAGATAATGAAGAGATAAACTATTACTACCCCACCAATGATTTGGTTACAGGACCAGATATTATATTTTTCTGGGTGGCTAGAATGGTGGTTGCAGGGTATGAATTTAGAGGAGAAAAGCCTTTTTCTAATGTGTATTTTACCGGCTTGGTAAGAGATGCGCAACGAAGAAAAATGTCTAAATCTCTAGGGAACTCACCAGACGCCTTAAAGCTTATAGAAGACTATGGCGCAGATGGTGTGCGGGTAGGGCTCTTATTGAGTTCAGCTGCAGGAAATGACCTCATGTTTGACGAGGCATTGTGCCAACAAGGAAAGAATTTTGCCAATAAAATATGGAATGGCTTTAGATTGATACAATCGTGGGAAGTGGCAGATATTCCACAACCTGAGTCTGCCAAAACAGCCATTGAATGGTATTCAGCATTATTCAACAAAACGGTATTAGAAATAGAAGACCACTTTAGTAAGTACAGAATTTCAGATGCATTAATGGCTACTTACAAATTGTTGTGGGAAAATTATAGTTCATGGCTTTTAGAGTTAATTAAACCCCAATATCAGCAAGCTGTAGATAAAACTACAAAAACTCAGGTGATTGCTTTAATGGAGAATAATTTAAGGATATTACACCCCTTTATGCCATTCTTAACGGAGGATATTTGGCAACAAATTTCAGAAAGATCCCCAGAAGAAGCCCTCATTGTAAATCATTGGCCAGAGGTGAGTCCAGTGGATCAATCAGATTTATTGGCTGGATTTGAGTGGGCCAAGCAAGTTGTATCTGAGGTGAGAACCATAAGAAAAGAAAAGCAAATTGCCCAAAAAGAAGTGCTAGACATGTTTGTAATGCACCCATCTCACCCATTGTTATATTGGACTGCTGGAATTGAAAAATTGGCTAATTTAACACCCCTTCAACTGACCGATTCCCCCATTGAAGGGGCCCTAAGTTTTAGGGTAGACGCATATGAATACTTTATTCCTATTGCTGGAGCTATTGATGTGGACGCAGAAATAGCTAAAGTAACTGAAGAGTTGGCTTACACTAAAGGATTTTTAACCTCCGTAGAGAAGAAACTGTCAAATGAACGATTTGTTTCGAACGCCCCAGAAGCCGTTCTTGCTTTAGAAAAGAAAAAGCAATCGGACGCCATAGCTAAAATTGAAACACTTGAACAAAGTTTAGTATATTTGAGAGGCTAGTAGATTTTAAAGTACAAGCCTATTCTTGCTATGGAAGCTTATGCGAACGCGCTATTAATCGCAATACCTTTATTTTTAGTACTCATTTTAATTGAAATTGGGTACGGGTATTGGCAGAAGAAAATCACTTATGGTGTGCTAGATACTGTATCTAGTATTAGTTCAGGCATTACGAATATTTTAAAGGACACCTTAGGCTTGGGTATTGTACTGGTAACTTACCCAAGTATATTGACTTTTTTTAATGTAGCTCCTTTGGAGATGCATTGGTGGGTTTGGGTAGTGGGTTTTATCTGTATAGATTTTGCGGGTTATTGGAACCATAGACTCAGTCATAAAATCAATATTTTCTGGAACCAACATATGATTCACCATAGTAGTGAGTCTTTTAATTTAGCCTGCGCTCTAAGGCAATCAGTTTCTAATCTAATTGCTTATTTTCCGTTATTACTTCTCCCAGCAGCATTATTAGGTGTTCCCTATAAAGTGATTGCCATATTGGCGCCGGTACACTTGTTTGCTCAGTTTTGGTACCATACCCAGCATATTGGCAAATTGGGCGTGTTAGAGTATATTATTGTTACTCCCTCACAACACAGGGTACACCATGCCATAAATGAGCGCTATATAGATAAAAATTTAGGACAAGTTTTTAGTATTTGGGATCGTATGTTTGGTACTTTTCAAGAAGAACTAGCCACTGACCCTCCACAGTATGGTGTATTAAAACAGGTCAATACATGGAATCCATGGACCATTAATTTCATGCATTTTTGGCAAATAACTAAAGACGCTTGGCGCACAAGATCATGGATAGATAAGCTGCGAATATGGTTTATGCCTACTGGCTGGCGTCCCGCCGATGTCGCAAACAATTATCCTGTAGAAATAATAGAAGATGTGTTTAATTTTAAACGCTACCCAGATTCAGGAAGTTCCTTGTTTAAGGCCTACGCTGTTTTTCAATTGCTGGGTGTTTCTATGATTCTTCTCCTTGGGCTTTCAGAGGTAGGCAGTTTAAAAGCAATTGAGTTTGCCCTTTTGGCTTTGTATATAGCCCTGAGCGTAGGTAGTTATTCTATGTTTATGGACCGTTGGAAAGGGGCGTATTTCTCAGAGTTTGCTAGAATTTCAGTAGGTATACTAGCCAGTGTTTTCTTTTTAAATTCTAAGGGAGCCCCAGAGCATTTTTATGCCTGGAGAATGGTGTTATACGCTTACTTTCTGTTGAGTTTAACTGGACTTCTCTACGGCTTTTTCAAGTCGAGATTAACCCAAACACAAAAGTAATCTCAAGGGAGTATCTAGCCTTTTGTTAGAGTCCCTATAGCCTTAATTAAAACGCCTCTTTCGCTACAATAGCAATATATTCTAGCATGGCAGTTTCAATACTCATGTGTTTGGCCTGGAATAAAGCATTTGCTTTAAACGCGCTGATCAAAGGCTTGTCTCCACTTGGATTTTCTTGGTTTTTAGTGGCTATTTTATAAAGTGCATATAATTTAAGCATGGTGTCTGGAGGTAGCGATTTGTTGCTGTTTTTTACCCTAGCAACCGCTTTGTTGAAATCCGATTCTATTGGATTACTCATCTCCATCTCTTAGTGTAGCTATGACAGTTTTTGCCCCCACAACTTTTTGATTTAGACCTACAGTAACAATACAATCTAGGGGTAGGAAAAGGTCTACTCTGGATCCAAATTTTATAAAACCTGCGTCTGCTCCTTGAATGGCTTTGTCCCCTTTTTTGGCATAATTAACAATTCTTCTGGCTAAAGCGCCAGCAATTTGTCTGTATAATATATCGCCAAATTTGGGTGTTTTAATCACTATGGTAGTTCTTTCGTTTTCTTCACTAGCTTTAGGGTGCCATGCCACTAAGTATTTGCCTGGGTGGTATTTTGAGTATTGTATTACGCCACTAGCAGGATATCTTGTTACATGCACATTTAAGGGAGACATGAAGATAGAAACTTGTTTTCTTTTCCCTTGAAAGTATTCCTTTTCTTCTACCTCCTCTATGACAACAACTTTACCATCTACAGGGGCGATAATTTCATTGAGATTAAATTGAACAGCCCTTTTTGGGTTTCTGAAAAATTGCAAAATCAACACCAGGATAGTCAATGCAACACCTTGCACACCATATTTGATTAGGTGGTTGGTAATATAGGCATCGGCCGTGAGGGCCATAGCTCCAACAATAATAAAAGTGATCGCAATAATCTTAAAACCTTCTCTGTGAAACATAACTAATTAAAGATAATGATGAGCAAATATGCAAATGGTGCGGCAAATATAAGACTATCTAGTCTATCTAACATGCCTCCGTGGCCAGGTAAAATTGCACCGCTGTCTTTTACGCCAGCAACACGTTTGAATTTAGATTCAAGAAGGTCTCCTAAATTCCCTGTAATCACTACTACTGTAGCAAGAATTAGCCATTGGCTTAAAGACAGTAGTGGGTCTATTTGAGCGATTAAAACTGCGGCTAAAAGTCCAAATACGAGCCCACCAACAGCACCTTCAACGGTTTTTTTGGGAGATACAGAGGGGTATAATTTATTTTTCCCAAACTGTTTGCCCACCAAATAGGCAAAGGAATCATTCATCCATATGATCAGAAAAATACCCGTAATGAGCATTTTGGCAAATTCAGGGGTAGTGTAGGGAATAAGGGTCAGAAAAATGCATCCGCCTCCTATGTAAAATACCCCAGAGATAAAGGTCATACTTTTGGAGAGCTGTTGTTTCTTTTTAGTTAGCAGATATTTTAATAAGAATGAATTTATCACCAATGTAGCACCGAGTAAAAGTCCTATGGTAAAACTGTTTTGGATCAGATAAATAAACAACCACCAAAGGGCTAAATAGGCCATGAATAAATAGTAGCCACGTAATTTCGTGATTCTTTTGTATTCATAAATACAGGCTAGTCCAAAGGCCATAAATAGAAAATCAAAGGCATCTGAGTTTAAAAAAACAGCTGCTAGTAAAATAAATACATAGACCCCCCCCGTGAGGAGCCTTCTTATTAATTCTCTCATTTAAAGGTCTTCTAGAAGAATCAGATACACATCTTTGTTGCTACTTCCGTAGCTCATAAAATCTTTTTGACCTTCAGTTTCTTTCTTGAAGTTCTTTATGGCGGTTATATTGCCTGGTATCTGTTTGGGATAGTTTTTTTTAATTTGTTTTAAACCATCTTGTATGGTTTCTAACATTTGGCTGGTTTTGGCAAATACTATGATAATCTCTGGTAAGTCCGGTAACTTATTTTCTCCAAACTGACTGTCACTCACTAAAATAGAGCCGTTCAAAGCTATTAGGTGCTCACAGGAGGTGAAAAACACACCAGCTCCCTGAATTTTATAGGTAGTTTCATATCCTGCGTTGGTGCAAAATAGCGCCATGTTTTTGTCTAAAGTGAGCAAGGGTTTTTCTTTCCAATCGTTCTCATCAAGAATGTCATTCAAAAGCGCTAAGGCTTCATCTTTGTCTTCACAGTATAAGAATTTACCTCCATTTTTTTTGAAGTTTATGGTAAATAATTCGTCTACTGGAGTTTTTTCTTCTGGCATGTACTTGGACCTCTCAACCTGCTTTTGGGCTGGATTGTTTTTAGGATGACCAAATATTTTGCTGAAAAAATTCAATATTACGATTTGCCTTCTTTTGTATTTATTGTTGCATTATTACCCCCATTAAGATATTCGTCTGAACTGTCAGAAATAGTGCTTTTTGATTGGTCTTCTTGTGCGCTAGAAAGAACTGTCTCTGCTGTTTCATTTGTAGCAACTGTTTCTTTCTTAAGGGCTTTAGGAGCTGGACTAAAGGGTCTTTCTCCAAAGATTTTTTCTAAATCGTCCTTAAAAATCACTTCTTTTTCTAACAACCTTTTAGCTAATGTAGTAAGTTTTTCTTTGTTTTCCTCTAAAAGTTCAATAGCTCTTTGATATTGCGCCTCTATTAGGATAGAAATTTCTTTGTCTATTTTTTGGGCGGTCTCCTCACTATATGGTTTAGTGAAACCGTACTCAGACTGTCCTGAAGAATCGTAGTAAGTGATATTCCCCAATGATTCGTTTAAGCCGTAAACAGTGACCATAGCCCTCGCTTGCTTGGTTACTTTTTCCAGGTCGCTTAGGGCTCCTGTAGAAATTTTATTAAAAATTACCTTTTCTGCAGCACGCCCTCCTAAAGTGGCACACATTTCATCTAACATTTGCTCAGTTCGAACAATCAGCCTTTCTTCTGGAAGGTACCATGCAGCTCCAAGAGATTGTCCTCTCGGAACAATGGTTACTTTCACTAAAGGAGCGGCATGCTCTAACATCCAACTCACTGTAGCGTGTCCTGCTTCGTGATAGGCAATGGTTTCTTTTTCAGACTGGGTAACAATTTTATTTTTCTTTTCCAATCCTCCCACAATCCTATCTACTGCATCTAAAAAGTCTTGCTTGCTAACGGCCTTTTTATCTTTTCTTGCTGCAATTAGTGCAGCTTCATTACATACGTTGGCAATATCTGCACCAGAAAATCCTGGAGTTTGTCTGGCTAAGAAATCTAAGTCCAGTTTTTCAGAGGTTTTTATTGGCTTTAAATGAACCTCAAATATTTCTTTACGCTCTCTAATATCTGGTAAATCCACATAGATTTGCCTATCAAAACGACCTGCCCTCATCAGTGCTTTGTCTAATACATCTGCTCTGTTTGTGGCCGCTAAGACTATCACATTTGTATTGGTACCAAAACCGTCCATTTCTGTCAGTAATTGGTTTAGGGTGTTCTCTCTTTCATCATTAGACCCCGTCATATTATTTTTACCTCTAGCTCGACCAATGGCGTCTATTTCGTCTATAAAAATAATAGCAGGAGACTTTTCTTTTGCTTGTTTGAATAAATCCCTCACTCTAGAAGCACCAACCCCAACAAACATCTCTACAAAATCAGATCCTGAAAGAGAAAAGAAAGGGACTTTAGCTTCACCAGCTACTGCTTTTGCCAATAATGTTTTCCCTGTTCCAGGAGGTCCTACCAATAAAGCACCTTTTGGAATTTTACCTCCAAGGGAAGTATATTTTTCTGGGTGTTTTAAGAAAGAAACAATTTCTTCTACTTCTTCTTTGGCACCTTCTAAACCTGCTACATCTTTAAAAGAAGTTCTGGTATCTGTCTTTTCATCGAATAGTTTGGCTTTGGATTTTCCAATATTGAAAATTTGGCCTCCGCCACCGCCACCAGCGCCACCAGACATTCTCTTCATTACGTAAATCCAAATACCAATGATCAGTACAAAGGGTAAAAGGGATAAAAGTAAATCTCCAAATACATTAGATTCAGTCTCGTAATCTACTAAGGTGTCTAATTGATATTCCGATTTAATGGTCTTAATATCATTTTCAAAATTTTGAAGGTCACCAAAGTCTAGTATGTACTCTGGACTTAAGCCGCTTAGATTGAACGATTTTTCAGCAACATCTTTATGTACTTCTTTAGCCAGTGCTTCCTTTGTTAAAAATACTTTGGCTTGCCTAGTGTTGCTAATAATGATGATTTTATTAATATCCCCGTTCTTCAAATACGATTGCAATTCAGATGTGGTTGTCTTTCTAGTGTTAGAAAGCCCACTGCTCATGAATTGAAAACCTATTAGTAAAGCTATCACAGTAGCGTATACCCACCATGCATTGAACTTTGGTTTTTTTGGACTTGTTTTAGATTCTTTTGCCATGTTATTTTTTAGTTTGATGGGCTAGATATTGCTGTTACTTTGGCGTCTCCCCAAAGGCTTTCTATGTCGTAATATTCCCTAATATGTTTTTGAAAAACGTGCACTACAACATTCACATAATCCAGTAAAACCCACTCTCCATTTTCAGACCCTTCTACATGCCAAGGTTTGTCTTGAATGGTTTTACTGACTATTTTTTGTACAGATCCAACAACGGCATTGACATGCGTATTTGAAGTTCCATTGCAAATAATGAAATAATCACAGGCTGTATTTTCTATTTCTCGAAGATCTAATAATTGAATATCTAAACCTTTTACTTCTTCTATTCCATTGAGAATTAATGAGATAAGGTTATCTACGTCTCCTTTTTTATCTAACATTTAAAAAATTTAAATTTTTACAAAGTTATTATATTTTTACGTTCTTAGCTATTGTTTTTAACATAAGATTAAACAGCATTTTAGCCCTCTTTTAAAAGATTAAATCTTTATTTATGCCCCTTATTTATTTGGATAAAATTTCATCTACAAATGATTACCTAAAAGATCTTTTGGGTAAAGAAATATTACAAGACAATACTTTTGTGGTAGCTGAAGAACAAACAGCAGGAAGGGGGCAGATGGGAAATAGTTGGAGGAGCTCAAAGGGCAGTAGTATTAGTTTGAGTATTTATAAAAAGCAGCTGAATATACCTTTAAAAGACCAATTTAAAATTGCCATGTCAGTTTCTTTAGCAGTGCGTCAAGTCTTCGCGCTATTTTCAGAGGAGGTTAGGGTTAAATGGCCTAATGATATTTTAATTAAAGGTAAAAAAGTAGGCGGAATTCTCATTGAAAATACCATTCAAGGAAATGAAATTACTTCAACTCTCATTGGGATAGGATTGAATGTCTTTAAGTTTTCAATGCCTGAATTAACAAAGGCCACTGCACTAAGTGAACATTCCAAGCTAGCCATTAAACTGGACTACTTGCAGGAGATCTTAATGATTCAATTAGATAAATCGCTCTCTGAGATGGAGGACATATCATATCCTTCATTAAAATTCAGCTATGAAAGCCATTTGTTTGGCATTGGAGTACTCAAAACCTTTCAAAGATCTAATCAAAAAAGCTTCCAAGGGTTTATTAGAGGGGTTACCTCTAATGGAGCATTGATTATTGAAAACCAAGAAGGCTTAAAAGAGTTCTTTCAGTTTAAGGAGGTATCCTTGAAACTTTAAGAACGCGAAGTCTACTTGCTTAAAATGGAACTTTAGTTAAGTTTTCAGATAATGCATTCACGAAATTGGTAATGGGTGTTTTAATCATCATTTCCATCATGGCATTGAAGGTGCCTTCAAAAACCAATTGTACTTCTGTGCTGCCTTCTCCTTTATTAACAATATTTCCTTTGAGCGTGAAAGCTAACTTATCACTTGCAGCACCCAATAATACATATGAGTTGGCCTCAGATCCATTTTTTTGCAAGACTATTTCCGGCATTCCTTTTAAAGCGAAGAGAAAACGATCCTCGCTAAGTACTTCAAATTTACTGGTGTTCTCTGGCATGAGGTGTTCGAAATTTTTAATTTCATTTAAGAAATTAAATACCGATTCGTCAGAGGTATTTAAAAGTACTGGGCTCGTTTCTATTAACATATTATAAAAATCTTTAGGTTTAATCGAAACTTCCGTCTGTTCCGATAAATAAGTGTTTATAGGACCAATTACCTATGAATTATTGTTGGTTCCACTGAGAGGGATTTTTCCTCCATTCTTTTAAAGTTTCTAAGTGTTCACTGCTTACAGTACCTTCGTTAGATGCCTGTGTAATTAAGTGACTGTAGTCGCTCAAGGTATGAAGTGCGGTATTTTGCTTTTTGAAATTTTCTTCAGCAGTTTCAAAACCATACGTGAAAATAGCTAACATCCCCATAACTTTTGCACCTACTTCTTCTAATGCATCGACAGCTTTTAGACTACTTTTGCCTGTTGAGATAAGATCTTCTATCACAACTACTTTGGCATTCTCTTGCAACTGCCCTTCAATTTTGTTTTGTCTTCCGTGAGATTTTGCTTCAGGTCTAATGTACACAAAAGGGAGTTCTAATATTTCAGCAACCAATAAACCCATACCTATCGCTCCTGTGGCAACTCCAGCTATAACATCTGGATTGGGGTAAAGTGTTTTTATTTGTGCCGCCATTTTTGTAGCAACAAATTTTCTGGCTTCTGGAAATGAGAGCACTATTCTGTTGTCGCAATAGATAGGAGATTTCCATCCTGAGGCCCAAGAAAAAGGATTTTCTGGTCTCAATTTTATTGCATTAATTTGTAATAATAGTGCAGCTGTTTTTTTTGCGGTTTCGCTATCTAAAATCATAACACAAATGTATAAAGTTTTTGTGAATGAATCTCCTATGATTCTGACAAATAAACTAGCAGAATCTAAAGAATGCACTTATTTTCCGCTAAATGAGGAAGCGATTCAAAAAGCCATTTCAGCACTCTCTAAAAAGAAGCTGGATAAAGCGTATATATACCATCCCAACCACGAAGAAATATTAAACAAGTTTTCTAAAACCATACCTAGGGTTGTAGCAGCAGGAGGTGTAGTGACTAATCCACTAGGAAAGGTGCTTTTTATCTATAGAAATGATAAGTGGGATTTGCCAAAGGGTAAAGTAGACAAGGGGGAGACTATTGAAGCTGCAGCAATAAGAGAAGTGGAGGAGGAAACGGGAGTAAAAGGCTTGGAGATTGAAAACTTCTTGAGAACTACTTATCATATATTCAAGCGAAACGGACAATATAAACTTAAAGAAGTACATTGGTTTGCCATGAAAACATCTTATAAAGGACCCTTGCAGGGACAATTAGAAGAAGGCATTGTTAAAGTGAAGTGGAAAGGTCCAGACAAAATTAAAAAGGCCCTTCAGAATTCTTATACCAACATTAAAGTGTTGTTTGAATAAAAATCGAAGATCTAATAAGTAGCTTTAGCTTATTAAGCTGCGTGGGTGAGTTTTTTTATTTCTCCTCCAGAGATAGGTTTCCCAAAAAATTGGATAGAGTTAATGACCATGTGTTATAATTAAGTCATTTATAATCTAAGAAAAATATTACAGATTAAACGGATTATTTTGAAATATTTAACACTGCTTCTGGAACTAGTCCTGAATAATTCCCCCCGTGCCTAATGACATCTCTAACAATAGAAGAACTGATGTATGATTTACCTGATGAGGTGAGTAAAAAAACGGTTTCAATTTCGGAGAGCTTTCTATTGGTGTGGGCAATGGCTTTTTCAAATTCAAAATCTGCAGGATTTCTAAGTCCTCTAAGAATAAAGTTTGCTTTAATCTCTTTACAGAAATCTACTGTTAAACCACTGTAGGTATGAACGCTAATCTTGGGTTCGTCTTGGAAGGTTTCGCGGAGTATTTCCAATCGCTCTTCTAATGTAAACATATACTTTTTATCGGTATTTACTCCTATGGCAATAATGAGTCTGTCAAAAAGAGTTATGCCTCTTTGTATGACATCTAAATGCCCAAGGGTAAGTGGATCAAAGGATCCGGGGAAAACAGCTATTTTTTTATCCATTCAACAAAATTAAACATTTTAGTTTTAGCTTTAAATCTACTTGATTTTCGAGCGCTTATATGGCTAGTGTACAAAAACGATATAAAAAAGAATTACCATAGAGAGTCAAGGGCACTTTCAAATAATTCAGAAAGCGATATTCCAGCCTCTTTTGCTTGCTGAGGCAGTATGCTGTGTTGGGTCATTCCCGGTGTTGTATTAACTTCTAAAAGATGAGGAACATTGTTGACTAAAATAAATTCAGATCTGGTAAAGCCTTTTAATTTTAATGTGTTATAAACAAATGTAGCTGCATCAATAATATTTTGTTCCACTTCAGGATCTAATGTAGCAGGGGTAATTTCTGTAGATTTTCCTTCGTATTTTGCCTGATAGTCAAAAAAGTCGTTTTCACTTATAATCTCGGTAATGGGTAGCACCTTTGTTTTACCTTGGTATTGAATCACTCCCACAGACACTTCTCTTCCCACCAAGGCCTCTTCAATAATCACTTCCTTGTCTTCTTTGAAAGCAATCTCAAGTGCAGCCTCCATCTGTTCTATTGCGTATACCTTGCTAATACCAAAACTACTTCCAGATCTGTTGGCTTTCACAAAACAAGGCAAGCCAACTTTTTGAATAATAGCCTCATGATTAATGGGGTCACCATAGTTCAAATAATAAGATTTCGCCATGGCCATTCCATAGGGCTTGAGGACACTCAATAAATCTCTTTTGTTGTAGGTAAGCGCTGCTTGATAAAAATTACAAGCGGTTTGGGGAATACCCAAAAGTTCTAAGTAAGCTTGTATTTTACCATCTTCACCAGGACTTCCGTGAATGGCATTGAAAACACCGTCAAAAAACACTTGCTTGTGAGGGAGTTCTAGACTGAAGTTTCCCTTTTGGATAGGATACACTGCGCCGTGATCAGTAGTATAGGTCCACCTGTTTTTTGAAATAACTATAGGATAAACCTCGTATTTTTCAGGATCTAAATGAGCGGCCACTACAGAGCCACTGTTTAGTGAAATTTCAAACTCACTGGTGTACCCTCCCATAATCACTGCAATGGTTTTTTTCATCAGAAAACACTTTTATAAATTATCTAATACTGAGAATTACTAACACAAAGGTTTTGCTATCTTTGTGCCAATCGCTAAGCGCAATGAAAAATAGTATACTTTTTTTAAAAAGCCGGTTTTTTTTAAAACAAATCTTAGGTGCCCTCTTGGCGCTATTTGTTATTGTAGTCATCAGTATGCAAATGTTGGCTTGGACTACAGCACATGGTAATTATATTGTAGTACCAGATTTGAGTAAAAAAGAGATTACTGAGGTGGCCCAAATTTTAGCTGCTCAATCACTTAGATTTCAAGTCATTGACTCTGCTAATTTTAGAAGCGATTTCCCTAAAAATGCAGTCATTAGTCAAAGGCCACTGCCAGGAAGTGAGGTCAAAGCAAACAAGAAAATATACCTACAGCTAAATCCATCTGGCTATGCCAACATAAGTTTGCCAGAACTGGTTCAAGTAACGCAAAGAAATGCCACCTCTAAGCTGCAAGCGGTTGGATTAAAGTTAGAAAAAGTCACTTATATAGACGCCTTAGGAAAGAATATGGTCTATGGGGTTAAGTATCAGAACAAACTCATTAAACCAGGTTTTAAATTGCCTAAGATGTCAGAAATAGAACTCATTTGTGGAAATGGAAACAGACCAGAAAACGGTACGCCAAATGTAAATCAGACCCTACCAGAATAAACCTTGAGCCTAATCTTTATTATCTAATCAATCATGTCTCAAACAGATCCAAACACGCCAATAGATGCTTACACAGATCAGGAATCTGAAGATTTATTTGAGCATTTTACTTTCATAGCGTCCAAAGGGCAAGAGCCGCTAAGGATTGATAAATATCTCATGAATTTCATTGAGAACGCTACGCGAAATAAAATTCAGCAAGCAGCAAAAGAAGGCCATATTTGGGTTAATGAACAGGTGGTGAAGCAGAATTACAAGGTAAAATCTGGAGACGAAATTAAGGTCATGTTTACCCATCCCCCTTATGAATTCCTCCTGACCCCAGAAGATATTCCTCTAGATGTAGTCTATGAAGATTCGGACCTTATGGTGGTCAATAAACCACCGGGTATGGTAGTGCACCCAGGTCATGGAAATTACTCAGGTACTCTGATTAACGCACTTTTATATCACATAAAAGACCTTCCCTTAAATTCAGATGACCGTCCGGGATTGGTGCATAGGATAGACAAAGACACCTCTGGTTTACTGGTAGTAGCAAAAACCTCCAAAGCCATGACGCATTTAGCCAAGCAATTTTTTGACAAAACCTCTGAGCGAGAGTACGTGGCTATTGTATGGGGCAATGTAGAGGAAGATCAAGGGACGGTGAGGGGCCATATAGGAAGACACCCAAAGAACAGGCTTCAAATGGCTGTTTTTCCAGAAGGAGATCAGGGAAAAGAAGCCGTTACCCATTATAAAGTGATTGAACGATTGGGTTATGTGACCCTTGTTTCCTGTGTATTAGAAACAGGCAGGACCCATCAGATTAGGGCTCATATGAAGCACATTGGGCATACGCTTTTCAATGACGAGCGCTACGGTGGAGAGAAAATTTTAAAAGGCACCACTTTTACGAAATACAAGCAGTTTGTAGACAACGCATTTAAGGCCCTGCCTAGGCAGGCCTTGCATGCCAAAACCCTCGGTTTTGTGCATCCGAGCTCTGGCGAGCTCATGCGTTTTAATACCCCCATTCCAGAAGACATGCAAAGCTGCATTGAAAAGTGGCGTAGTTATGCACAACACCAGCAAGAATAAGACTTTTTTAGTGGTTTTTAAAAATCACAAAAAACCTGTATTTTTATGTTAAAATTCATTTGATATGAAATTAACTATATCGAGTGAAAGAGCTT
>CAKZOR010000126.1 GCA_937136755.1 uncultured Flavobacteriaceae bacterium
AATTAGGCTCAGTCATTGGTAAAAGATACTTGCTTTTGGTACTCTTGGGGAGTTAAGCCTGTATAGTCTTTAAAGGTTTTATAAAAGGCAGATTTAGACGAAGAGACCTGTGGCTCAGATCCTATGAATGAGAACAGTCTTTCTCCTGATTATGATTCCGACGGGATACCAGATTGTTTGGACCCTGATGACGACAACGACGGATGTTTAGATACCGAAGACGCTTTTCCTTTTGACGCCACAGAATGTTTAGACACCGATGCAGACGGAGAAGGGAATAATAAAGACCTAGACGACGACAACGACGGCCAAATGGATGAATATGAAATAGACTGTGGCTCAGATCCATTAAACGATGCAAGTATGTCGGATGATTTGGATACAGATGGTATTCCGGACTGTATGGATCCAGACATTGACGGAGATGGTTGTTTAAACTATGAAGACGCCTTCCCTTACAATCCCTTAGAGTGTGTAGATTCGGACAACGACGGCTTAGGAGACAACGAAGACCCGGATGACAATAATGACGGCTGCGAAGACACTGATCTCTGTATTTCAGAATTGATCACGCCTAATGAAATGGGGATAGAATCTGTCTGGCTCATTCAAAACATCACACAGTATCCCAATGCCCATGTGAGGGTTTTTGACCGCCACAGACAGTTGGTTTTTGAGCAGCAGGGCTACAAAAGTGATTGGGACGGGAAGTATCAGAAAAGTAAAAAGCCCCTTCCGGCAGGACCCTACTATTATATGGTGCAATTAAATGATAGATCTGCTGCAAGAACCGGCTGGTTGTATATTACCTATTGATATTTTTTCCGATATTAGGGGGTATTAAAACCCTATCTAATGAACTTATCCCGATTGTCTAAAATTGCCTTTTTATTGTTTTTAGTTTTTTCTGTGAGCACAGAAGCTCAAAAAAGCAGCGATAAAAAAGCCCCCAAAACCCTCTCAGAAATTACCGCAGCGCTTCCCAAAGAAGCCGGCCTTATCAATAGTTATTTTGAAGAAGGTGGTTCGTTATACTTTGGAATTTCAGAAGAACTGTTCCACAAAGACCTGCTTATGGTGACCAGGATTGTACGTATTCCTGCCAATTATTCTGCTTATAGCAATGCCGGTTCAAAGACCTCAGAGCAATTGGTCCATTTTGAAAAAAGAGGGCAGAAAATTGTATTGACCCAAGTGTCTTATAATGCTTTGGCTGCAGAAAAAGATCCCATTCACCTCTCTGTGGTACAAAACAACAATCCCCCCATTTTGGCAGCATTTGACATAGAAGCCCAAGAAGATGGGGAATATTTAATTGAGGTTACGGATTATTTTTCGGACGACTCTCCTGGCTTTAATATTGTGGGAAGCCGTCAGAAAGAAGCCTATAAAATGGGTGGAGTAGACAAAAAACGCTCGAGTATAGACCGGGTACGCTCCTTTCCAATCAACACTGAAGTGACCCATACCCTCACTTATAGCGCGCGCAAAGCGCCTAGGGGCAATAATACGGAGACCCTGAGTTTTGTAGTGAATCACTCCCTTATTTTATTGCCAGAAGACCCCATGCCGGTGCGTTATGAAGACTCGAGGGTGGGCTGGTTCTCCATGGATAAAATTGATTATTCTTCCGAGGCCTTAAAGGCCGATGCCTATAGCGTAGTGCGTCGTTGGAGACTTGAGCCTTCAGATGAAGCCGCCTACGCCAGAGGAGAATTGGTGACCCCCAAAAAGCAAATTGTGTACTATTTGGATCCCGCTACTCCATTAAAATGGCGTCCCTATTTTAGAAAAGGAATTGAAGACTGGAACACGGCTTTTGAAAAAGCAGGTTTTAAAAATGCCATTGTAGCCAAGGATGCGCCCACACCGGAAGAAGATCCAGATTTTAGTCCAGAAGACGCCCGTTTTTCTATGGTACGCTATGTGGCGTCCACCACCAGAAATGCCACAGGCCCTTCGGTATCTGATCCGAGAACTGGAGAAATTATTGAGAGTGATATTATTTGGTACCACAACCATTTACGTTCTTATAGAAACCGTTATTTATTGGAGACCGCCGCAGCCAATCCCAAAGCAAGAACCCTGGACACACCTGAGGAGGAGATTGGAGAAATGATGCGTAGGGTAATCTCTCATGAAATTGGCCATGCCCTGGGGCTGCCACACAATATGAAAGCCTCTAGTGCCTATCCGGTAGACTCTTTAAGGTCTGGGACTTTTACTCAGAAAATGGGAATTGCCACCACCATTATGGACTACGCCCGCTACAATTACATTGCCCAGCCAGGCGATAAAAACATTCGTTTTGTACGACAGTTAGGGCCCTATGACAACTATGCCATTGAATGGGGGTATCGTTATTTTCCTGGTCAAGATCCATTGGCTGTTAAAGAAACCTTACGCGCATGGGTAGACGCTAGAAGTACAGACCCTATGTATATGTTTGGATCTGGCGGGAGTGATCCCAATTCACAGACAGAAAATATTGGAGACAACCCTATTAAAGCCAGCCAATACGGCTTGTCTAATTTAAAAATAGTCGGTAAAAATTTAAAAGACTGGGCACAGTTTCCCAACAGTACTTATGATGATCTGGCAGAATTGCACGGAGAATTTTTAGGGGTGTATAGAAGGTATGTGTACCATGTGGCCAAATTGGTGGGCGGGGTATATGAAACCCGTTTAAACAACAACCAAGAGGGCATGCCCTATGTGAATGTAGCTGCGGGGACGCAGTTAGAAGCCTTAGATTTTTTAAATGCTGAGGTCTGGAACGCACCTACTTGGCTCATTCCAAAAGACCTGGTCTCTCGTATTAGTTCAGATGGAGCCTTAGATGCGGTGTATAATGTGCAAGAGCGCCTATTGAAAAATATACTGGCGCCTAAAAAATTAACCGCCATGCTCTCTGCCCATTATACCCTAGAAGGAAATGGTTTGGCATTGTCTGAACTCCTCAACAGGCTGAGTGCAGACATTGTTTTAGAGAAAGCACCCCTATCTGTTTTGGATCGGAAATTACAAAAGGCATACCTCCAAATTTTAGTAGACTTAAAAAACAACGAAGACACGGATGCAGAGGTAAAAGGATTGGTCATAGCGCAATTAGACGCTCTTGAAGACCGTTTTAAGAAATTCAGCAAATCTTCTAATCCAACTTTGTCTGCTCATGGTGTATTTGGAATGGATATGATGAAGAATTAAAATTAACTCTAATGAAAGTCAGTAATAGTAAACTATTATGTAGGGGCTGGGGTGTTAGACATTAGTTTAAAGGCAGTATCTTAATCCTAAAAGTGTCTCCGGTTTTTAGTTGCGCCATGGCATTAATACTTTCTGCGGTGAGCTGTAGAATTCTCGGGTAACCTCCGGTGGTTTGTGCTTCTCTCATGAGTACCATTAAATTTCCAGCAGGGGTTATCTGTACAGTGCCAGGCAACACAGGACCCGTGAGTTGAGACTTTTCAAAAGGGCTAATGGGTGGGAGCAATTGATATGCCATTCGATTGTTGAGGTTACTCACTTTAAAAATTTGTTGGCTTATTTCACGCTGTTGTGAAACGTCTAAAGCTCGGAATTCAGGTCCTTGAAAGGCGCGTATTTTTTTGGCATCTAAAGGTGTATTACTCTTTTTTTCTAGAATAACTGCCTGGTCTTTTTCTCCAGTAGCATGAGGAAGCTCCATGCCTTTTTCCAGTTTAATCATCGGACTTAAATGGGCTTGCATAGACCTACTTCCTAATAGTATGTCGCTTAAAAATCCCCCTTTGATGGCCATATAAAGCCTGACTCCTTTTTCTAGGGTGCCAAAACGGAGTTCCTGTCCAGCTTTTACCCAAATAGGGGTGTTGTTTGCTATTTTATTTTGATCTAGGTAAATAGGAAAAACAGCCCCACTAAAAGCTACCCAAGCATTTTCAGTAAAGGCCAATACCGGCCCTGTCATGGTAATTTCCAGTACTGCTGCTTCTGGAGCATTCTCTAAAAGGGCATTGGCATTTTGAGCGCTTTCACGATCCATAGCGCCTCCCATTGGCACCCCAATGGGTTGTAATGGGCTCCTGCCAAGATCTTGAATACTACTGTACAACCCCGCTTTTAAGACTTTTATCATGTTACATTTTTTTATAATTGGGTGTATATTGTTTTTTCTATGTTATAAATCCCTGCCGCTACTTGTATTTGCAGGAGTTTATAAGTGTCTTTTGAGATGGGTGTAAATTGTATTTTGTCTCCCACCTCTGCAAAAAATGGCGGGTCTTGAAGGGGATTAAATAAAGGTATAGGCGTTTGGCCTATGAGCTGCCAACCACCGGGACTTTCACAGGGGTAAATGCCTGTTTGTTTCGCTGCCAAACCAACAGATCCTGCAGGGACCTTCATTCTTGGACTCGATTTTCTAGGAATTTCAAGTTCGGGGTTTAGACCGCCTAAATACATAAACCCAGGAAGGAATCCTATCCCGTAGACTGTGTAAGTAGCCTGGCTGTGTTTAGAAATGAGTGCCTCGGGAGAAAGTTTTAATTGAGTACACACCGCCTCAAGGTCTGGAGCAAAAGCGGCTTGGTAACAGACGGGGATTTTATATAAACTTAGGGGTCTTTGCTCTATCCCGCTAGTACTATTTTCACTAAAGGTGTCGTACCCTTGTTTTATTTGGGCTTTTAATGCAGAAAAAGAGGTGATTCGCTCTGGGAATACCAATAATATGGAGGCATAAGCTGCTGTTAAGATGGCCTCTGGATATAGATGTTGGAGGGTCTTTTTAAAAGCCGACAGTTCCTCTAAGATATTTTCAGAGACTATTTGAGGCCACTGAATGAGTAGGGAGTACTCATTGTATGGGTGATATTCCAAGATATAGGGAGGCTTCGATTCTTTTGCGTCTAACATAGCTTAATGACTAAATTTTTGAAATGGCTTTTCTAACGGCCTGCGCCCTTTCTACCGCTTGAGGATGGTCTGAATGCAAACAAACAGTGTCTATTTGAGTGGGTATATAGGCGGTTTTTCCTTGGCTGTTTTGGTATGGAATGCGTTTTTTTACCACTAGATTTTCCCATTGAATGATAATGTCTGAGGTCTTCTCTAATTGCGCATTCTTAGAGGATCTAGCAATTAAATAGCCTTGAGCGTTATATCTTCTGTCTAGAAAGCCTTCAGAAAATACCTTAAAAGATTTAGCATTAGCGGCCCCAGCAAACTCTTTGTGTGGCATAGTGTATAAAAGGGTGCAAGGATAGTTGGATAGGGTTTCTAAATACACTCCAGCGAGTTCCTCTCTACTGAGTAAATCTGAGTACAGTGCCCCATGGGCTTTAATGTGGTGGCACTGCATGGATTTTTTTTCTAGGCTATTGAAAAAAAGATCTAACTGTTTTTCAATGGCAGCCTGAAATGCTTTTAGGGGTATGCTCATAGATTGTCTGCCAAAATGTAAGGGGTCAGGGTATGAAGGGTGCGCCCCTACTTTTACCTCATGGGCCCATGCCAGGTCTAGGGCAGATTCAATACTTTTAGCATTTCCATAATGACCACCACATGCAATACTACAGCTGTCTAAAAAAGGCATTAAAGCAGCTTCATTCCCGTAGCCCTCTCCCAAATCTGCATTAAAATCTATAGCCATAGTCTTGATGTTAAAATACACTCACAAGGGTTTTTATACTCAGTCCTAAGGAAATTATAAATATAATACCGAACAGTATATTTTTTGTTTTACTATTGGTGTGCGTTCCAAGAACGGCTTGATTGTTTCCGAGCCAAAACAAAAGGCCTACCAGCACTGGAAGGATGATTCCATTGGCAATTTGGGCAAAAATGATCACACTGATGGGGGTGTAGTTCAGGAGTAAGGAGCATATACCTAGCGACAGTACGCCCAGGCTAATCGCTTTAAAGGACCAATGAGACGCTTTTAACCCCAGATCAAAGCAGCTATTCACCACATAGGCCGCGGCCAAAGGTGCTGTTACTGCAGAGGTAATTCCAGCAGAAAGTAGGCCAATCCCTATGGCCATTTTAGCGAAGCTTCCATAGAGCGGCGCCAGTCCTTCTGCCAAATCGAGAACAGATTTTAAACTCTCTTTTGGTAAAGCGGTAGCAGTAATCACAATAGCCATAGAGACTAAGACTCCTATACTTACCGCAATTTTTGTATCTGTTCTAAGCGCTTTTAAATCCGAGGGATGCTGCCATTTTTCTTTGACCAATGCAGCGTGAAGAAATAGATTATAAGGGACTACGGTAGTGCCTATTAATGCCATGATGGTGAATAAACTATCCTTGGGGAATTGAATCCATGCCACCCCCTTCATCAGTTCCACTAGGGAGGGTCCTACCAACACGGCAGTGATTAAAAAGGAAGCACTGAGTAGTAACACAAGTCCAATAAGTAATTTTTCTAGCACTTTATAGGAACCAAATCCCAGTAGCGTTGCGGCTAATCCTCCAACTACGAAGGGGTAAACCATGAGAGAATCTGAGCCAAATAAGGCTTCCAATCCCAAAATGGCACCGTTTATATTTCCAGCTTCATAGGCAGTATTCCCACCCAAAATAGCGGCTAATATTCCCCAAGATAACAGGGTTTTGGGCCACTTTTTTTCAATAGCGTTACGCATAACACTAGCCAAGCCTTCTTGACTAATGAGCCCTATTCTAGCGGCGGTCTCTTGTAATAAAACAGTCATTCCACCAGAAAGCAATAAAGCCCAAAGCAGGGAGGTGCCAAAACCTGCACCTGCTTTCATGCAGGCAGTTACGGTTCCAGGACCTATAAAGGCAGCTGCCACTAATGTGGCAGGCCCCATTTTTTTAAAAGGATTTTGCATGGGTCTAAATCATAGACCTAAGGTAATAAAATTGACAGAGTTCTTAGTCTATCTTCAGTTCCCATTCAATGATGGGTTGCACTTTTGGTGCTGTAAAAGCACCTAAGGCTTTTAAAGACAGTACTATGCGCTCTTTTCTTTCCAAAGTTTTAATTTGCAGGGTCAGGCTGTCTCCGGATGGAATAGTGAATACTGGCGAGTGTCTGTACAGGCTAAAGGGCATTTGGTTTTCAAAGAGTAAATCACTGCTGGAATGGTTGTGGAGTGTCACAGACAAGACCTGTGTTTTGCCAATATATTTAATCTCAGAAGCCGTCACAGATGCCTTGATCAAAGGATTTATAAATTCAGATTTGCCCACCAATAGATCGTTAAACACCGCTACCGTTCTTCCTTTTTTTAAGGCCTCTAAAAGACTAGCGGCTGTTTTTTCTTTGGCAAAAACCAAAGTAATAGGCCTGTGTTGTGCCTTTTCTGTATAATCCCAATCAATGAGGTCGTGCACATCTGAAGTTCCCATAATGGTCAGTCCGTTGTCCAATGCAATTTGCAAGGCCTCCTCTGAATAGTCTCCGGTATTAATCACTTCAATGCCGTGTAACTCATCATTTGCAATGCGTTTTTTCTGAAAATCACTGAGCGAAGGTGTTCCATTAGGTTGCTGAACATACCAAGCCGGATGGTTCCAAAATACAAATGCGCCTTGTTTTTTGGCCTCCTTAAAGGCGTCTTCAGCCGTTTCTTGTAAAATAGGATTGGCATCTTGAATAAATATGGCATTGTTATGCCCTACAGGCAACGCCCTGGTGATTTCAGATCCTCTAATAATCAATAAGCCGTGATTTCTAGCTTCTTTTAAGGCAATCTCATGGGCCCTATTTCTGTCTGGGTGGGGAATGTCTGATTTGTGGGGTTGGTATTCCAAGTGTTCTGTTAGGGAAATAGCGTCTAGGTTTTCTCTCAAGGCTTCTTGCACGCGAATGCTAGGCCATACGTTACCGTCTGAAAATACCGAGTGTATGTGAAAATCTGTTTTCAGACTTAAATATCCAGGTATATTAGGGTATTCTATGGGCGACGCACCCGCATGGCTGTGTTCCTGCCCTTGAGTGGTAAATGAAAAAAGCAGCAACAGGGATGCAAAAATAACTTTAAAGGTCTGTGTCATGAGTTTTGGTTTTTCTAAAATTAAAAATACAAGATTAGACGGCTTATTTGGGTAAATTAATATTTAAATTTGAGTAAAGTCTATTCTTATGCGCACTATTTTGAGTATTATGCTCTTCCAAATGCTTTTTATTTCTTGTCAAAAGACGCCTGCTCCATTACCTAAAGAGGTCCTTACAAAAGCCGTTAAAGCCCATGGAGGTGCCGCTGCATTTAAAGCAGTTCAGGTTTTTTCTTTTGATAAGAAAACAAGCTCTTATGATTCCCTTGGCCAACCCACAAAGACTGTGGAACAATCTTTTGTGTATGATTTTAAAAAAGGGACATCGGCCGTAGGCTGGAGAGAAAACAATCAAAATCACCAATTAACAAGAGATGCAACGGGGTTGAGACTTCGGGTAAACGATACGTTAAAAACGCTTTCTGAAACAGATAAAATAGGCTTTGAATCCCTATTAAACGGGGGGCTATTTGTGTATTGGCAACCCTTTAAGTTGTCTCGAGAACTCCCTAAAAATGCCACAGTCTCATCAGAAACCCTCATGAAAACCTCTGTCTGGGCAGTGTCTTTTCAGTTTCCCAATTCAGAGGATCAGTGGGTCTGGTATTTTGATCAATCTTCCGGAGAATTTTTAGCCAATAGGGTCTGGCACAACCACCGTTATAGCCTGATTGTAAACCAGTCTTGGTTGGCGTATGAGGGTCTAAAACTCCCTCAAAATCGGGTGAGTTATAGGGTGAATAAAGCCAATGAAATTTTATACAAACAGGCGGATTATGTGTATGGTTTAGATCATTAAAAAACTAGAATTCTAAATCATAAAATAAGCCCAGCATATGACTGTTTAAAGGAGCAGCATTTAAAGGGGTGTCTCTGTCTATGAAATAAGCGAGTGTAAGGGTGTTTCCAGCGAGGCTTAGATCTGTTTGAAGTTTGTAACGCATACGGTCAAATCCATTCACACTATTGCTTCCTAGGGGTTTAAAAAACTCTACAGATACTTGTGGGTCTGCTTTCCAGTTGGGTATCTTAAATTCAATAGCTGTTTTGTACCTCAAGTGATTTTCTGTAAGCGTTCCTTGTTTCTTTTCGGTGTCTTCCTGAAAGCGTAATCTTTGCTTGAACCTTAATTGACGCCAAGAGGCCTTGTGTTTTAGTTCAGCGAAAAGCCTGTAAAAAGTAAAATTTCCTTGTATCCCACCACTGCGGTCTAAAAGGGTTCCATAACGTACACCGGCAATACCACTAAAAGATTTAGATAATTTGTAGCCCAATCCAGCTTCTCCAAAATACCTGGAAATAGCATTTAATCCAGCATTGCTTCTAAAGGCCAGCGCTCCATCTATATACATACGTTCAGAGAGCTCAAAAGAACTGCTAGCAGCCGTCCAGATAGCGAGCTCCTTGTCTTGAGCGTAGGCAGATTTAGTTATTAGGGCCATTAAAAAAATCGATAGTAGACATCTCATAAGTGTTGCAGTCAGGAATTTAGTAGAAGAGTGTTACTTTAACACTTTGGGTCATAAGGTCAATTTTTCCAATCTGTACTTTTTTAATATCCAGGCCAGTTTCTTCTGACAAAGAAGCAATTAAGGCTTCTTTTTGATCGGGTTTTATTAAAGCAGAATGAGGAATAACAATTTCCTGCTGTTTTAAAGAGAGGGGTGCTTTCATGACCCTTTCCAAAATCATGAGCATGCCCACCACCACAATATTTCCAAAAAGAATTTCACCCATAGGGACCGCATTGGTAGAAAGCGCATTTATGACAGCCACTCCTATAATGACAAATAGGTAGGTCATTTCTTTAATGTCAATAGTGTCCGTGCGGTAACGAATAATACCAAAGACGGCAAAAAGACCCAGGGCTAAACCAATATCCAATTCATTTCTCTTTAAAGAATAGCACAACAAGAAAACTACGGTACTTATCATGAAATAAGTAAACATATAGGCTTTGTTTTGGGCGTATTTATAATAGATAAAGCGAATGATGATTGCAGTAAAAATAAAGTTTAATAAAAAACGTTCTACTAAATCAAAGAAAGAAAATGTTTTTATAAAGGTGTCTAAAAATTCCATAGTGTGTCTTGAGTCGTAGCCTCACCAGGAATCGAACCTGGATCTAAAGTTTAGGAAACTTCTATTCTATCCGTTGAACTATGAGGCCTGATGTTTGCCTTAAGGCTGGCCTAAATTAGAATTTTATTTTGTTATTAGGGAATTTGAAAGCTGTTTTGTGATTTGAATTCACACACAAATTTTTCAATTTCCTCCAAATCAAAAACAGCCAGTTGAGGGTAACATGATTTAAGCACAAATTCAATGTGGTAAGATTCTCTATTGGATTTTAGCTTTCCTAGCTGTTGGTAAAAAAAAACAAATTGAAGCAGATCTACCCCATTTAGGGCATTTTTCATAGGGTCTATACCCGCTTGTATTGGTTTCTTTTTAATCATGCTTAGCACAAATATATGAAAATCAGAGTTTTAAATTTTCCGAAAGTTATTTTTTTGTAAAACATAGGTTGTGCAGTACCTTGGCAAAGTTAAAAAGGTATTTGATTTCGATAAATGGCAGCCTAAATGGCTTTAAGAGTCATTATAAATAGTGTTATTTAACACATTGTTAGTGGGTTAGAAACCCTATTTGCACTATTTTTATGTAAAAATCACTCAGATGGAGCGTAAAGAATTTATGAAATCTATAGGTCAAGGCGCTGCTTTTACACTCACCTTTAGCTGTTTAAGCAGTTGTTTGGAAGCAGAAGATGGCCTAGCAGACCAGGCCTTGATCCCAGATGCCAATGGGGTCCTTTTTACAATTGATTTGAGTAGCTCTGAGGGGCAATCTTTAAAAAGTCCAGGAGATTATATCATTAAAAATACCGTAGTTATTGCGGTTAATAAGCAAGGCAATTACGTGGCAGCCACTCAGGTATGTAGTCACAAAACCCTTAAACAAGTTATTTTTAGAAACGATGAGTTTTACTGTACGGAGCACGGTGCTAGATTTACCCAGCAAGGAGTGGGTTTAAATTCAGACGCTTCAAAAGGATTATTAATTTATCCCACAACTTTACAAGATCAAATACTATCCATTTTAGCCCCTTAATAAATGAAGAAAATAATTTATATCGCCCTGTTTTTTTTGACTCAATTTAGTGTAGCTCAGGATTGGGTCTCTAGCTGGAGCCATGCAACAGAAAGCGCAACTACCTTAAATAAACCCATACTATTGGTTTTTTCAGGCTCTGATTGGTGTGCCCCTTGCATTAAATTAGACAGGGATATCTGGACTACACCGGTTTTTCAATCCTATGCCAAAAAAAATTTAATACTTTATAAAGCAGATTTCCCCAGGAGAAAAGCCAATCAGTTGCCAGAGCCTCTCGCCTCTGAAAATAATAAATTGGCAGAACAATACAACACCAAAGGTTATTTTCCTTTGGTGGTGTTGCTTTCTCCCAAAAAAGACATTTTGGGGCAAACAGCTTATTTGAATATTTCTCCAGAAGCTTATATAGAAAAACTCCAAGACATGGCAGCCAATGAGTAAATACTTTAAAAGTGTCCTCTTTTTCTGGCTTCTAATGCAAAGCTTAGGTTTTTCACAAGAGGCTAAAATTGTGACTAGAACAAGCAAGCTTATGGGCAGTCGTTTCGAAATCACGCTGGTCACACTCCAAGAAGAAGCCAACCTACATTTAGAAACAGCCCAAAAGGAGATAGAGAGAATAGAAAGACTTATCTCTTCATGGGATCCCAACTCTGAAACATCTGAGATAAATAGAAATGCAGGTATAGGTCCAGTTAAGGTTTCTTCAGAATTGTTTGGCCTGATAGAGCGTTGTATTCAAATTTCAAAAATTACCCAAGGCGCTTTTGATATTAGTTATGCTGCTTTAGACCCCGTTTGGGTGTTTGATGGAAGTATGAAAACACCTCCTTCACCAGAAAAACTCCAGGCATCTGTTGCTCATATAAATTACAAAGAGATTCTTCTAGACCCCACTAATAATACCGTTTTTTTGCCAAAAAAAGGTATGAAAATAGGTTTTGGTGCAGTAGGTAAAGGCTATGCAGCAGACGCTACTAAAAAGTATTTGCAATCAATGGGTGTACAAGCAGGTATTATTAATGCCTCAGGAGATTTAACTACTTGGGGGAAAAAGCCAGATGGAACAGATTGGCAGGTAGGGATTAGCAACCCGGAAAACCCGGCCAAAGTATTTTCGTGGTTTCCAGTAAAAGATGCTGCAGTAGCCACTTCAGGAAATTATGAAAAATACGTAACTTTAGATGGAAAACGTTACAGTCATATTATAGATCCAAGAAACGGTATGCCTGTTTCAGGAATTAAATCAGTGACTGTTTTTGCCCCCAATGGAGAATTGGCAGACACCTTTGCTACTGCCGTTTTTATTATGGGAATAGAGGTGGGTATAAACACCATTTCACAATTGCCAGGCATGTCCTGTATTATCGTAGACGCCACCAATAAAATTCACCGCAGCCCAAATATTCAATGGGCTACACCAGAAAAATAAATCACATGAAATACGCCCTATTATTCGGAATCTTGCTTTTTACCACTTCTTGTGTAGCCGTAAAGGAATATGAGAAAGTTTATATTAATGCAGAAGATATGGCATTAAGCGCCAGAGGAATCTGTAAAGCAGATATCAATAGTCATATTTACAGAGAAGGCGCAGCAGGTGCGAATGGCGGTAAAATGGGAGGCGGCTGTGGCTGTAATTAAAAGATGAAATATACATTTGTTGCCCTATTGTTTTTTAGTGTGTCGGCCCTAATGGGCCAAGATAAAGGAGGAGTTTATACCAAAAAAGTTTTAGAGAAAGTCAGTGTTCAGACTCTTTTTAGTTATTATGCTCAGGACGGTCAAAATGCAGCAGTGACAGGAGGAGAAGGTACAGAGGCACTCACAAATGCTGCGCCCACCATGGTGGTTCAAATTCCTATTGGAGAAAATGGAATCCTTTCAGTAGACGCTGGAATTTCTGCTTACACCTCTGCTTCTTCAAGTAATGTGAATCCATTTGATCGCAATGCCTCTTGGGAAGATGACGACGACCACGATGATAAATATGAAGACTATGAAGATAAATCTTTTAGAAGCCCCCAATCGCTGTCTTATGTTAATGGGTCGCAGGGAGCCAGCCCATGGGTGGCCTCTTCTGGAGCCTCTCGATCAGATGTGTTGGCACATTTTAATCCTAGTTATGCACACTTTAGCGAAGATAGGAACACTATTTACAATGCTTCCTTAGCATTTTCTAAAGAATACGACTACCAATCTATTGGTTTTGGTATGGGTATTAGTAAGCTCTACAATGAGAAGAATACAGAATTGGGCCTCAATATTCAGGTGTATTTAGACGAACATGACCCACAGTATCCCATAGAATTAAGAACGGGCTTTTTTGATTCCAATATAAGTGGGGAAGGGACCTATACAAATGCTTTTGCTGCTTTTAGTCAGACCAAAAGAAACACCTATGCGCTTAGTGTAAACTTGGCGCAAATCCTAACAAATAAGATGCAAGTATCCTTTTTTATAGATGCTGTGATGCAAGAAGGGTTGCTGTCTTCTCCTTTACAAAGGGTTTATTTTGCAGACAAAGCGAATTTTTTTATTGATGCTTTTCAGTTGGCAGACAATGTGGAGCGCTTGCCCTTTTACCGATATAAGTACCCAGTAGGCGCTCGATTAAACTACTACCTGTCAGACACTTTTATTCTGAGATCTTACGCGCGCTATTATGCGGACTCTTGGGGTGTTCAAGGGGTTACAGCAGAGATTGAGCTCCCTATATCACTTGGTTTAAATTGGGCTGTTTTCCCCAGCTTTAGACACTACAGCCAAACGGCAGCTAACTATTTTTATCCTAAAGAAATGGCTTTGAGTACCGACGAATACTATACCTCAGATTATGATCTCTCGGCTTTTAATAGCCAACAATGGGGTGTTGGAATTAGATACAAAGATATATTGGGCCAGTATGCTCTTTGGAAAGTTGGTCTAAAATCCGTGGAGCTCCGCTATATTCACTACAACAGGAGTAATGGTCTAAGCTTTGATCAAACTGCCTTGAGTCTCAATTTTGACATTGATTAACCTAACAAACTATATACCCTTAATTAGGCTTTATTGATCGTCAATGTATTGCCTGAAATACTCGAAGTGTAACTGACTAAATCTCCATTGGTAGCCCCTGAATTACAAGCCTGAGAATTATTGCCAATACCAAAACTATTCCCGTGATTGGCACAATTAAAGGTGTTGTTTCCATAGCTCCACTGTGTTCTGGTTCCCTGATGTGGGCAGCAATTGTCAAAAGCCCTTATAGTGTCTGAGCTTACTCTTAAAAGTAGCACACCAGCAGAGGTAAGATTCATCCAGCTCCCAACAGTGGCTAATCCTGAAAAATTAGCTGCGTTTAGGTCAATGGTAATGGTATTGCCATTTTGCGTTACCCCAGCCGTATCCGTATTGGTTTGTCCATTGTTTGTAGGCACTGTTGGCATAGGTTCTTCTGAGGAAGAGCAGGCTTGAATGAGCGACACGCCAAAGAAAGCAAAGGCTACCGTAGGGCAGGTGGTTTTGAGAAATTCTCTTCTGTTTTTCATAGTTTTTTATTTTAAAGATAGTTATGGGACATGACTTAAAAAAGTGTCAAACGCGATTTTTTTATGGACACTAAAGGCGCTGCTCGACTTTTTTAGCTGTTTTAGAAATGTTATATTATTGTAAACTGTCTATAATGGCAGGTTTATTTTTCACTTTGCCCAATAAAATTGGGCGATGCCGCTTTTTTTTAAAACTTTTTAAAAGCGGCTTTTTTTTCGAATTTTTTGTTTTCATTTGTCTTGGCATTTAGCTGAACATCATGAAAAGTGTTTCTATGTTGGGGCAATTAGAAAATCCGAAGTGTTTTCTAGATGCAGCTTATCAGATAGGCAACCAAAATTTAAAGCGAACTTCTACCACCGCTATCGTGCAAAGCCAGCACGAGTACTTTTTTGTACCCACTACTGCTCGTCAGATTAATATCTAATACCCTTATTGCACCTCATTTTTTAAACGCCTTGAATATGCATTCTTGGCCTTTCTTTAATTTTTAATTTGCAATAATGAATATTAAATATATAGATCTAATACACCAGAGTTATTATTTTCCACAAGAAGAATTCACTTTAGAAGATGAAAATTTACGTTTTCACGGCATTGAATTAGAAAAATTGGTGGCCCAATATGGGACCCCATTAAAATTCACTTATTTACCCAAAATATCTGAAAACATTCAACGGGCTAAAGGATGGTTCGACAATGCGATTAAAAAAAACGACTACAAAGGGAAGTACCATTATTGTTACTGCACCAAAAGTTCGCATTTTAAACATATTTTAGAAGAAGCCTTAAGCAACGACATTCATATTGAAACTTCCTCTGCTTTTGATATTAATATAGTAGAATCGCTCAAGGAAGCAGGAAAAATAAAGCCAGATACTTTTGTGATTTGCAATGGTTTTAAAAGGGCTCAATATGTAGAAAACATCGCCAGGCTTATTAATTCAGGCCATGAAAATTGTATTCCTATCATTGACAATTACGAAGAGATTTCTCTGTTGTCAGAAAAAATTAATGGCGATTATAAAATTGGTATTAGAATAGCTTCTGAAGAAGAGCCAAAGTTTGAGTTTTATACCTCAAGATTGGGAATTGGATACCGAAATATTGTGCCCTTTTATGAAGATCAGATTAAGGGACATGAAAATGTATCGTTAAAAATGCTTCACTTCTTTATCAATACAGGTATTAGAGACAATGCCTATTACTGGAACGAATTAAGTAAGTGTTTAAAGGTGTATGTAAGACTTAAAAAAATATGCCCAAGTTTGGATAGTCTCAATATTGGCGGTGGTTTTCCGATTAAAAACTCCTTAGCCTTTGAATACGACTACGCTTATATGATAGAAGAGATCTTAAACCAGATTAACGCTATTTGTGCAGAAGCAGATGTTCCTGTACCTCATATTTTCACTGAGTTTGGAAGTTTTACGGTCGGAGAGAGTGGAGGGGCAATATATCAAGTGTTGTACCAGAAGCAGCAGAATGACAGAGAGAAATGGAATATGATAGACTCTTCTTTCATTACCACACTTCCAGATACTTGGGCCATAAACAAGCGTTTTATTATGTTGCCTATTAACAGGTGGCAGGATGAGTACGAACGCGTGCTTCTAGGAGGGCTTACTTGTGACAGTGACGATTATTACAATTCTGAGCAGCATATGAATGCTATTTATCTGCCAAAATTCAAGAAAGAGAAACCCCTTTATATTGGTTTCTTTAATACAGGTGCTTACCAAGAGTCTATAGGAGGCTTTGGAGGCTTACAGCATTGTTTAATTCCTACTCCAAAGCATGTTTTAATTCAAAAAGACGCCGCGGGTAATTTAACCACTTCATTATTTTCACAGCAACAAGAAGCATCTGAGATGCTTAAAATTTTAGGGTATGAGCAAGAGTAATTACGCTGGCATTCCAGATGAGTTTGCCCAGTTAGAAAAAGCTAAAGTAGTATTAATTCCTGTGCCTTACGACGGTACGAGTACTTGGGGAAAAGGTGCAGATAAAGGGCCTGAAGCTTTTTTAGCTGCCTCTGAAAATATGGAATTATACGATATTGAAACGGCCACCGAGGTGTACCAACAAGGGGTGTTTTTAGCAGATCCGGTATTGGAGAATAGCACGCCCGAGGCAATGGTAGACGCCGTTCATAAAGCGACAAAGTCTTATATAAAGAAGAACAAGTTTGTGACCCTTTTTGGAGGAGAGCATTCTATTTCAATAGGTAGCATTAGGGCTTTTAATGAAAGTTTTGAAAACTTAACGGTACTCCATATAGACGCTCATGCAGACTTGAGGGCTTCTTATGAGGGCACTAGCTGCAACCATGCATGTGCTGTTCATGAGGCAAGCCAAACCACCAACTTAATCCAGGTGGGTATTCGTTCCATGGATCAGATAGAAAACTCTTTTATGGATCCTGAGAAAACATTTTTTGCCCATGATATGGTGCAGGACGAATATTGGTCCGACAAGGCTTTAGACCTCATGACAGAAAATGTATTTATAACCTTAGACCTAGATGCATTTGATCCTTCTATCTTACCAGCAACTGGAACTCCTGAGCCAGGCGGTTTGTTGTGGTATGAAACACTGGCATTTTTAAAAGAAGTTTTTGCAGAGAAAAATGTAGTAGGCTTTGACATTGTTGAGCTCTGTCCTAATAGCACTAGCAAGCCGTCGGAATTTTTAGCGGCTAAGTTGTATTATAAGATGTTAAGTTATAAATTCATGGAGGTCTTGGCGAGTGATCCATATGACAATACTTTTGATGTTGAACACGCTAAAAAAAGTAACCTCACTAAATTTCAAGACAGCGATGAGTAAAGGAGCTATTTCAAATTTTATAGAAAAGTATTATTTGCATTTTAATGCAGCGGCATTAGTAGACGCTGCGAAGGGATATGAAGCACAATTAGCCGGTGGTTCCAAAATGTTGGTGTCTCTAGCAGGCGCAATGAGTACCGCAGAATTAGGAAAGATTTTCGCTGAGATGATTCGCCGAGATAAAGTTCAAATTATTTCTTGTACAGGAGCCAATTTAGAAGAAGATATTATGAATTTAGTGGCTCATTCCCATTACGAGCGTGTCCCTAATTACAGGGATTTAACCCCTCAGCAAGAATGGGACCTCCTTGAGAAAGGACTCAATAGGGTCACAGATACTTGTATCCCAGAGGAGGAGGCTTTTAGAAGACTTCAAAAACATATATATAAAATATGGAAGGATGCAGAGGAAGCAGGGGAGCGCTATTTTCCACATGAATTTATGTATAAAATGCTCCTCTCCGGAGTTTTGGAAGAATACTATGAAATTGATTTAAAAGATTCATGGATGTATGCAGCTGCAGAAAAGAATTTGCCTATTGTTTGCCCAGGTTGGGAAGACAGTACTATGGGAAATATCTTTGCCTCTTATGTGCTCAAAGGCGAATTAAAAGCCAGCACTGTAAAGTCTGGAATTGAGTATATGACTTTTTTAGCAGATTGGTACACAGATCATTCTCAAAACGGTATTGGCTTCTTCCAAATTGGCGGAGGAATTGCTGGAGACTTCCCTATTTGTGTGGTGCCTATGCTCTACCAAGATATGGAGCGAACAGACACGCCTTTTTGGAGTTATTTCTGTCAGATTAGTGACTCTACTACAAGTTACGGCTCTTATTCAGGTGCCGTTCCAAACGAGAAAATTACTTGGGGTAAGTTAGACATAGACACGCCAAAGTATATTATAGAAAGTGATGCCACCATAGTTGCACCATTAATTTTTGCTTACCTTTTAGATTTATAGCCATGCAACAGCCATTAAAACGCATTATTGTAGATTTTAAAAAATTGACTCCAGAGGTATTAAAGCTTTTGGTAGAGAAGTATCCAGACGGATATGACGACCTGAATATTATAAGCTTTAAAAATGCTTCAGGGGAGACTATTCAAGCAGTAGAGGTGTCTACGGAAGACACTAAATATCTGGTGAAAATTAGTGCCAAATTAGAAAAGACTATGGCCAATTATGACGAAGATGACTATGAGGATTTTGACGACAATGATCCAGATGCTATTCCAGATATTGACTTAGAAGAAGATACAGAAGACTAATGATGTATCCCGTAATAGCCCTTCAGATAGCCCCTAGTTTTAATATTAGGCAGTGCAAGCAAAAGCTGGCATTGCCTATATTATTTACAGATTCTGATGAGCTTTTCTTGTCCAATGGCACAGAAAAATTTGTCTATGTCTTCCAATATGGTGTAGTGGCCTTTTTTAACCACAGTACCCAAGAAATTAATGCGCTTATAGAACAGCTGAACCCTGAGGCCACGCCATGGCAAGAACAGGATTTAAAGGAAACCATTCGAGTGTATGTGTCTGAAGGCGAACAAAAAGTAGCCTTTGACAAGGTGACACTGGCTCACTTTGATCCGGAAGCCATTCGATTGGTTATGCTAAACACCTCACAGTCCGTAGCGCTGGACCAGTATTTAGAAATTACGGATCAGTTATTGGCAGAGACCAATAAGTACACTAAGTCCCTTGAATTAAAAGGTAAATTAGATATTTCAGGAATTAAATTGAAACGCTTTATTGGGAAAGTGTTAAACATCAAGAATCAGATTTCAGAAAACCTCTATATTTTTGATTCTCCAGACATTACCTGGGAGAACGAATCTTTGAATACTTTAAATATAGCCTTAAAGCAGACCTTTGACTTAAAAGATCGTTACAGGTATATCTATGAAAGAACGGCTATTATAAAAGAAGACTTGGAGCTTTTTAAAGATATTATGGAGCACCGAGAAAGCAGCAAATTAGAATGGATCATTATTCTTTTAATTTTGGTAGAGGTGGTAGATCTTTTTGTGATTAGGATATTGAAATTAATGTAGGAGCTTTGAATTAAGGCATCGGCCGGAGGCCAAAAAAACATAAAAATGCAAGATTTAAGTATTATTGGAAGTGAAGAGTGGTGTGAATTTGGAGCCTTGGGTATTCCAGCTATTAAGGCTAGGGTAGACTCTGGCGCTAAAACCTCTTCCATTCAGGCTGCCAACGCAAAAGTATTTGGTCGTGGGGGGCAAGAGTATGTGAAGTTTGAAATTAACCCCCTTCAAGACAACAGGAGTATTAACATACAATGCGAGGCTAAGCTGGTAGACAGGAGAACGGTAAAAAGTTCTTCAGGGATAGCAGAGGAGCGTTTTGTGATTAAGACACCTGTAACCATTGGCGCAGATACTTTTGACATTGAGTTAACCTTAGCCAACAGAGATACCATGGAATTTAGAATGCTGCTCGGAAGAGAGGCTTTAAATGGCCGCTATATGGTAAATCCTGCAGATTCCTTCTTGCAAAAAGAGTTTACAGAAGCGGAAGTGAGTACTAAATATGCCTCTTATATGCAGGCTAAAACAGGCTTGAAAATTGCCCTTTTGGCCAGTAATCCCAACCTGTATTCCAACAAGAGAATCATGGAGGCTGGAGAGGCTAGAGGGCATGAAATGGTGTTTCTCAATGTGGAACACTCTTATATGAAGTTAGACGCGAATTCACCTGAAATCAGGTATAGGGGAGGGAATATTCTCAATGAATTTGACGCCATTATACCTAGAATTAAGCCGGCAGTGACTTTTTATGGATGTGCCCTAATCAGGCAATTCGACAATTTAGGGGTATATTGTTTAAATTCTGCAGAGGCTATTACACAGTCCAGAGATAAATTGTTTGCCTCTCAGTTATTTGCCAAATTTGACATTCACATTCCTATCACTGGTTTTGCCAAGTCACCTTTAGATACCAAAGACCTTATTAGAATGGTGAACGGAGCTCCTTTGATTATTAAGCTTTTAGAGAGCACCCAGGGAAAAGGAGTGGTTTTGGCGGAGACCAATAAGGCCGCAGAAAGTGTGATTAATGCTTTTAAGAGTGTGCAAACCAACATATTGGTTCAGGAATTTATTAAGGAAGCCAATGGCCAAGACATTCGTTGTTTTGTAGTAGATGGCAAGGTAGTGGCTTCTATTCAAAGACAGGCAGAGAAAGGGGAGTTTAGGGCCAATATTCACCAAGGAGGAAAGGCTTCTATTGTTAAAATTACAGCTGAGGAGAAAAAATTAGCCATTAAGGCGAGTAAGGTGCTTAACTTGGCAGTGGCTGGAGTAGACATTATTCGTTCTAATAAGGGGCCTTTATTGTTGGAGGTAAATTCTTCTCCAGGTCTAGAGGGCATAGAAAATGCCACGGGTAAAGACATTGCCAACGCCCTAATTACTACTATTGAAAAGAAACTTAAGTTTAAGTCTGCTTTTGCTATGTAGTGGGTTTTTAAGCGTTTTAAGGACTTAGGTGTTGTAGCATGTCTTGCACCATTTTTTCCATATTAAAATGGGGCTTCCAGTGCCAATCGTTTTGTGCTTCTAGGTCGGAAATGCTGTCTGGCCAGCTGTCTGCAATAGCTTGTCTGAAATCTGGGGCATAACTCATAGTAAACCCCGGGAGTTGTTTAGCAATCTCTTGGGCCAATTCCTCAGGATTAAAGCTCATGGCGCTTATATTATAAGCTATACCTTTTTTAAGGGATGTAGACTCAAAGTCCATAATGGATAAGGTGGCGCGAATGGCGTCTTCCATATACATCATAGGGAGGGTCGTTTGTGGCGCTAAAAAACTTTCATAGGAACCATTTTCAATCGCTTTGTGAAAGATGTCTACGGCATAATCTGTAGTGCCCCCTCCAGGTTGGGTTTTCCAACTAATCAATCCGGGATACCGCAGTGATCTAACGTCTACTCCATATTTTAAGTGGTAGTATTCACACCATCTTTCTCCTGCCAATTTGCTCATCCCATAAACGGTACTCGGTGCCATAATACACTGTTGTGGGGTATTTTGCTTAGGGGTGTCTGGTCCAAAAACAGCAATACTGGAAGGCCAGAATATTTTTGAAATCTTTTTGTCTTTGGCGAGATTCAACACATGAAATAAAGTATCCATATTTAAAGACCAAGCCTTCATAGGAAATTTCTCAGCGGTGCCACTTAACATGGCTGCCATTAAATAGACGGTCTCAATTTCATAGTGCATGATCACGTCTTCTAAGGCATGTATATCAGTAGCGTCTAAAATCTCAAAGGGTCCGGCATTCATCACAGGGTCTTCTGTTGCTCTAATATCACTTGCTACCACATTATTTAGGCCATATTTTTCTCTAAGCGCAATGGTGAGCTCAGTACCAATTTGCCCGCAGGCCCCTAGAATAAGTGTTTTATGGTGCATAGGATGTTTTTTTAAAGCCTAGTAAAGATACCCTTTTATTAATTTATGTATCTTTCCCTCATGAAAAAAACAGTCTTTTTTTTGGCTATATTAGGGGTGTTTTCCTGCGGTGAAAAGCAAGTGGAAAAGCAGGAAGCGACAGGAGTCAATGTATCTTTAGATTATTCAGATTTACCGGATTTCAGACCTTTGTCCTTCAAAGCAGATTCAATTGTAAAAGTATGGCCTGCTTTTGACGCATTGGACCAGAGAATGGCGGCTTTGAAATTAGTGGTTTCATTGCCTGATTTGAAAATGTTGATCTCTGAATTAATTGAAAAAGAAGGGGCTATACTCAAAGATGGATATCCGAAAGATTTTAACACCTTAGAGGTGAAAAGCAGACAGCGGTTGCTCCGTACTTACCTGCTGAAAACCCAAGCTTTAATAAACCAGTCCCAGGATCCTAAGGCGGCTGCATTAGAAGCTGTCGAGGCCTTTAACGCCCTGAAAGACCAGCTCAACAGGCATACTGTTACTCCAGTAAACTTAAATGATTTTAAAAATGTTCCTTAAAAAAATATGCTCTCCTCTTTTGTTAGGGACTTTTATGGGCCTTTCAATAGGTCTTTATGCTCAAGAAATTCCAGCATTAACTTCGGAGCCTACCTTAATTCAACAAGCGGCTAAAGTAATTGATGCTTGGCATTTGGCTGCCGCCGATGCTGATTTTGATCAATACTTCTCACTCATGACCAAGCGAGGTGTTTTTGTAGGTACAGATGCTACTGAGCATTGGGAAAATAAGGCGTTTAAGTCTTTTTCAAAGCCTTATTTTAATGCGGGAAAAGCCTGGTCTTTTACTTCCTTAGAGCGGCATATTTATCATAATGATACAACGGTTTGGTTTGACGAATTGCTAGATACTCAAATGGGAATTTGTAGGGGTTCGGGTGTTTTAGAATTTGAAGAAGGCCAGTGGAAAATAGCCCATTATGTCTTGTCTATTGCAGTGCCAAATGATCATGTTTCCAGTTTGTTGGAACTGAAAAAAGCCCAAGATAGCATTTCAATTATGCGTCTCAAGGGCTTAAAAAATTAAATATTAGCGGTCTGTAATTTAGTTGCGTTCTGGCCTTTGAGGCTCAGGGTATTTACAGAGCGCTTTTAAACTGTCTTAGGGAAGTTTAGTCTTTTGGAGTTTCTTCTGGAACGACCAGTCTAGATTCAAGAGCTTGTTTGCTCAGGCTGGCTAAATTAAAGTTAGGAGATAATACCAAAGCCCTGTCTATTAATGCAATAGCCTCTTTAATTCTATTTTTATCTGTGTTATAAATCACGAGGGCTTCTAAGTGAAAAAACGCAGATTTTAAGGCTACCTCATAAGGTTGTTGCCTTTCGTAAAAGGCATATTTCATGTCTGCCTTAGTGAGTGCTTGTCCTTCTTTAATGGAAACCAGTGCACCACTGTTGTCTCCAGTAACTATTTTTAAATCTGCCACCTCATATAACAAATAGGCGCTAGGGTTTCTCTTAGCCAATTCCTCAAAATGTTCTAAAGCCCGCTTAGGTTGTTCAATGGCTTTTAAAGAAACTGCTTTAACTTGGACGGCTAAATCTGAGTCTTCTTCTAAACGTTCAATACCCAATAAATTTAAGGCTTGCATATGTTGGTTATTGCTGCTGTAGATATACGCCAATGTATCTTTTCTGGCCGTATTTGGTGCAATTACATTGAGATGGGTTAAGGCTTGTATAATTCCGTTAATATCTCCCTGAACCCTCATTTGCTTGTAAAAAGCTTGGTAGTGTTTTTCTAATGAAGTTTGGTCTTGTGCTTTTAAACTGGGAGCAGAAAGCACTAAAAGGAGGACTAGTAATTTTTTCATGAAATTATTGTTAGGTTGTTTCTTGTAGAATTCTTGGCTAAAACTAGCTATTTTTTTTCAATTTATAACAGGGCTTGGTCATAAGTAAATCCTAAAAAAACTTTTGAGTGTATTAAGCGATCTAGAGGCTGTGTTGCTTCTAAAAAAATGGGTGGAGGTATATTTAATTGTGTCGCTTTCGCTTTATAGAAATCTGCTTTTTTAATTTTTTGGGGAAATACCCCATTGATTATTGGCGCTGGATCCGATTCCTTTGAAAGGAACCAAATTAATTTTACAACGTCTTTTTGATGAATGAGATTCGCGGCTTTATTGCCGCCTGCAATATGGGTTCTACCGCTTAAAGACCTTACGGGATCTCTGTCTGGTCCCACAAGACCAGCGAGTCTGAGAATTGTTTTTTTATGGGGTAGGGCAGCTATAGCTTCCTCTGCTGTTAAAAGTTTTTGTGCCCGTTCACTGTCTGCGGTCCACTGACTTAGTTCAGAAAAGGGACCTCCACTATTGGGGTAAACCCCTGTAGATGAGGTGTAAATAACTTGGCAATTTTCAGGTAGTGCTTTTTGAAGCTCTTTGCACAGGAATTTCATATGGTTTATGAAAGTGTTATTTTCATTAGCCCTGAGTTGTGGTGGAATACTGATTAGAAGTAGGTCTAAGTGCTCATAAAAATTCTGCTGTAAGGCTGTTGTGCCTAATTCAAATTTGAAGGGCTGGACACCTAATAATTCTAAATGGGCCATTTTTTCTGCTGACCTTCGGGTTCCTTTAACAATCCAGTTGTGCTGAATAAAATGTGCTGCTACAGCAGTTCCAAGCCATCCGCAGCCAATAATTCCCAATACCTTTTGTGTCTTATTTGAAGGATCCACAGCAATTAATTTTCATTAAAAATACCACATATTCTAATGACTTTTAATGAATGTCTGTTGCTTTTTATGCAAGTGCAGTCCTAGTAAATCATTAGGTTATTATTGGAAGGGAATGAAAATTTGATTATATTAAACTGATTATTAAAGGTTTGTATTATGGGTATTAAAAGTTTTCAAGGGGCCAGACAAGTCCAAAAAGAGGGAATAAAAGAGGCTATTTTAGTGTCTGATTATATGACCACCAAACTGATCACATTTTCACCCGATCAATCGATTATGGAAGTGATGGAGTGTTTTGCCAATCACCCAATCTCTGGAGGGCCTGTGCTCAATGATAAAAAAGAATTGGTAGGCATTGTGTCTGAAGCAGACTGTATGAAGCAGATTTCTGAAAGTAGGTATTTTAACCTCCCTATATTAGATAAAAGTGTGGCATCTTTTATGTCAAAAGAAGTAGAAGCTATAGATTTTTCTGCTTCAATTTTTGACGCAGCGGCTATATTTCACAAGAACAGTAGAAGAAGACTCCCTGTTTTAAAAGAGGGTAAATTAGTAGGTCAAATTAGTAGAAAAGATATTGTGATTGCCGCACTAAAGCTCAGCAGCCAACAATGGAAGAAGCAATAATTTCTACAGGGAAACTTATTAATTTTTGCTTGAGTCCTCACTTAAATTTCTGAACTACTACAAATAGATCAGGCGCTATTTTTAAATAGCCAAGATCATAGATAAAATAATAGTCATTTCCTTTTTGAGTTTTATACATAGAGGTAAATAGATCAAAGAAAAATCCTTTTTGAATTAATGTAGCTTTACTAATTCTACCTTTTCCGCCCACTAATGTGACTTGCGCTAAAATGCGATAGTTTTTTTTGAGTCGTCTATTGGTATTTCTGACTAGTGAATTATAAGGAGCGTTTTGTGCATTGTGAAACTCGTTTCTGCAGGCGTCTCCGCAAAACTTTTTATCGCTTCTCCCTTTTATTTTCTCCTCGCAGCAAAGACATACTTTTTCCATGATAGGTGTTTTTAGTACGCTACATCTTGAAGGACTTGGAGTTCTAAAGTTAGTGATTTTTCTCTTGTTCCCATAAATAGGTTAAAACCTTATTGATTGATTTGTAAACGTTTACAAACGACTGTAAACGACTACAAATATTTTAATACCGACTCTAGCAAAATGCTGCAACTATGTTTGTAGGGTAAAATGAATGAAGCTTCAAAGGCAGTTCTTTTTATGTAACCATATAAAATAAATATTATGAAAGCAATCAGAAACAAAGTTCA
>CAKZOR010000127.1 GCA_937136755.1 uncultured Flavobacteriaceae bacterium
ACCACCAATACCATCAGTTACGCGAACAGTTGTGTCGTTGAGTTTAACAAAAGTATGATTAGCTGTTGGGTCATCATTCGATACACCATCGACTTCTACCGTAATATGGTCGTCATCTAGGTAGTCCCAAGTAATCAGATAATCAGTAGTAGTGCCATCAGCCGTATAAGCTGAGACAGAATACTTTACCGTTGGCATTTGATTTTCCTATTATTCTGCGAACACTTCATTAAAGCGTCTGAAGCGTTCTAAACTTTGTTGAGAGATATTAGGTCTTTGTTCGATCAGTTGAGACTTAATAGTTTCGGATAAGTGTTCTAAAAATACACCTTGGTTTTCAAGTTCAGGCTCAATTTTTGGTCCGTAGGGTACATAAGCATAACAGCTATTATTATCGATATATTTGATGAGAACTAGTATGTCATCTTCTTTTTTTTCATGACGTTTTGCATTGTTATCCAAAAGATTTCTAGAAACAGTGAGTTCAAATCCAGTAGGAGTAAACCCTTGTTTGCTTTTTACTCTTCCCCAAAAAGGTGTTTGTGGTAAAATATTTGTTGTTTTTAGTTCTTCGACGTCTTTTTTCGCTAAGCTAAAAATCATTGTTTTTTTTACAAAACTAAAAATTTACTTTTGATAAGAAAAACACATGAAATAAATTAGGATCGGAGATTAGTCCATTTTTTTATTTGAAAAATATTTAGGTCTTGTTTAAATACCTTTCTTTAATAACATTTTTATGGTGTATGGTATGACCAATAATTGCAAAACCAAGAGCTTTTGCAGTTATATCACCACCTTCTGATTTAGCTTTGAAATTATATTGATTTTCAGAAACTCCTTCGTAAAGTTTGATTGTGTTTTTTCGCGCAAATTCAAATTCTTGTATTAATGAATCCAATTCGATATTAGATACATCTCTATTCTCTACATATAGGTTTTCATTCATGCTAGGTAAAAGGATTGTATCATCCATTCTGATACAAACTAATGCTCTGTATGCGAAAACGCGTTCACTGTCAATTATATGTGCAAGCAATTCTTTGATAGACCATTTTCCAGAAGCGTATTTATAATCTCCAAAATCCTTTGGGATAGACTTAAAAAAAGAAATTATTTTATCTAAATTTTCATCCATCATAGAAACTAAATCTCCACTTGGAACTAAATCAATATAATTCTTGAAAAATGGGTTGTATTCGTCTGAAGTTGGTTTGTCCATCTATTTATTTCTTTTTTAATTTCATGATTAATTTAACAACTAATAATGCGATAAATCCTACTACTGTTCCAACAATAAATTCGCCCAGTAAAGAAGGGAGGGAAGCAAAAAAATCGTGTATAAAATGAATATTATGAACAAATATTCCTCCTGAAACTAAAAGCATAGCAAATGTTCCAACAAAAGCTAGCACTCTGATAACGATAGGTAAACTTTTAACTAAACCGATGCCGAAACTTTTAGCCAAATTAGTTTTGTTTCCGCTAAGTGTAATTATCTTAAATCCTAAATCATCCATTCTAACGAGTAAAGCAACGACACCATAAACTCCAACTGTTGCAAGAAATGCAACAAGAGAAACAACTGGTATTTGTACTTCAATAGGTTGTTCGATCACTGTTCCAATAGCAATAATGATAATTTCAACAGAGAGAATGAAATCTATTAAAATAGCAGATTTAATTTTTTTCTTCTCAAGAACCATTAATTCACTTTCAGATAATTCTGTAGGTTTAGTTTTTAGTTTCTTATCTTTTCTATGGAATAAGAATTCATGTATTTTTTCTGCGCCTTCATATCCTAAAAAAACACCTCCACAAAGTAAAATAATGACGATAGCAATAGGAAGAAAGGCACTTAAAAGAAAGGCTATTGGAAGAATGATAATTTTATTTAAAAAAGCCCCTTTTGTTATTTTCCATAAAACTGGTAATTCTCTTGTTGAAACAAACCCTGAAGCTTTTTCTGCATTCACCGCTAGATCATCTGCAAGTATTCCTGCTGTTTTTTTTGTAGCTACTTTACTAATTGCAGCCACATCATCCATAAGAAGAGCAATATCATCGAGTAAAGCAAAAAATCCTGAAGCCATATATTAGTTTTTTTTAGTGAAATTGTTGTTTTAATCTTTATCAAAAATAAAGAAAAAGAGACTTGAATCATCAAATTATAAAGATAATATAGCTGAAGTGTGATTTTATATTCAGCCCCTTCAGGGCTGGAGGATGCTGGTTTGGGAATCACATAGGGATACTCCCTATGTTACAGGGAATTACACCCCTTCAGGGTAATGAAATATATAGGTTAAATATAATTTATTTGGTAAAAAAGAAAACGATAATTCTTTCAAGTGTTATAAGAAATATCTTTGAAAGTTGAATAGTTTTATTCAGCCCTGGAAGAGGTTGGTGTGGGTAATCACATAGGGATGGCTCCCTATATTAACGGATATTATACCCTTTCAGGGTAATGAATTGTGTAGAATGTTTTTAGTGATAACGATGAGTTTTCTGAAGTGGGAGGAGGTAATCACATTATCGTTAGATGAAGCTTATCGGTATAAAGGCTTCTCTATACTATATATAATACTTTTTGTAAAGAAAAGCATCTAGGGTTTCTTCTGATTATAGCTATGAGTATCCCTGAAAGGGATTAATCCATTAACGATGGATGAAGTCTATCGGTATGAAGTGCACACAGAGTAACCCAGCCCTGAAGGGGCGAGATATTATCTACCACTTCTTAATCAATCTTCTCAAACTTAATGTCATCTATCCATAATCGTGCAGGGTTATCAGACGAGTTTGCTGTAATCCCAATCTCACAGCTGCTATACATTCCTTTAGTACCTTGTTGGAAATAGAGTAGGTCTTTAGGAAGCGTATTGTTGTCTTTCGAATCAATGATTAATTCACCATTTTGCCAAAGTCTTACGGTTCCCTTTTTCTTTCGATTAAGTTTTACTTCCCAAACGATTTCAACCCATTCATTTCTTGGGAAATCAATAGCTGTTGTTTGTGTAATATCCTTTTCATTGAACTTATGTTCTACTCTTAGTTGATTATCGACTAACGCTAATCGCATTCCAGGGCCTGCTCCAATTGCAGTTTGTTCTTCTAAGTCCATAAGGAATATCCAGTCTAATTTTTGATTTCCTTCAAGGTAATACCAAGCACTTAGTCTTACGGTTTCACCTTTCCAAAAAGCCATTTTTTGCTTAGCTAAACTAGTTTTTGAAGCACCTTCATTATCTGATTTTGCTGCGGTAAATAAAAGCGATTTATTTCCAGAATGAGCGAATGAGGAATCTACTGCTATTGCGTTTCCTTTTCTCGTTAATTGTGTGAAAGACCATAATTCATCATCTGGTATCAATAAATCTTCTAAAGCTGAATAGTTTTCAAAGTCATCCTCCATATAGTTGGGGCCATCGTAGATTTTTTCTTTGTTACAAGCTATTGCAATAAATCCCAATAAAATTAGATACAAATACTTCATTGCTTTTTATTGTTTAAAGTGTAACCAATAGAAATACCTCCCCAATGTTGAACTTGAAAGTCAATTAAATAGTAGATGAGTGGAGTATAAGCAACTCTATAAAACCATTTTTTAGATGGGTTTTGATACCTATATCCAATAGAAGCTGTAGTTAAAGCGAAAAAACTTCCTCTAGTCGTTATTGTAACTCCTTGTCCAATACCAATATCTAGTTTATGATTGTTCTCGCCTTTTAGCCAATGAACCATTAAAGGGAATACAATGCCGGTACCATTGTTTTTATCGATAGGCGCAAAGCTTAATCCTGTTCTCCAAACAAATGTACTTTTAGGTTTAATTAAAAATTCTTTTTCAAAGTTGATAGAGGCAATACCACCGCTTCCAGCAAGCTCAAAACAGATTGATTTCTTTTTACTCGTTTCGGTTTGAGCAAAAGAAAAAAAACTGATAAATAAAGAAGTAATAACAACTATTAGTTTCATTAGTTTGATTTTTAGTCTTTTAAATAGTTTGTGAAGTTAATAATTCTAGGTAATAACTAAAATTTTATAACTCAGTAATTAATCTTTATTTCGTTCTTTCAAAATAGATTCAATTTCTTCTAAATTAATATTTTTCGCTTTCAAAAGAATCAAATAGTGGTACAATAAATCTGCAGCCTCGTTTTTAAATAATTCCATATTGTTGTCTTTAGCTTCAATAACTAATTCAACTGCTTCTTCTCCTACTTTTTGAGCTACTTTATTGATTCCTCTTTTAAAAAGGCTATTGGTATAAGAGTCTTTATCGTCTTCATCAATTTTAGAAGAAATAATTTGTTCTAACTCATAAGTAAAACCTTTAGCTGTTTCTTTTGGAAAACAAGAAATCGTTCCTAGGTGACATGTCGGACCTTGAGGGTTAACCATGAATAAAAGAGTGTCTTTATCACAATCAATATCGTAATTGACAAGTTCTAGAAAGTTTCCGGAAACTTCTCCTTTTGTCCAAAGCCTATTTTTTGTTCGGCTAAAGAAAGTAATTCGTTTTTCTTGAATAGTTTTGTTAAACGCTTCTTCGTTCATGTAACCTAACATTAAAACTTGAAGCGTAGCATTGTTTTGAATGATAACAGGAACCAGTCCGTCCCCTTTTTTAAAATCGATATTCATTTTCTTATAGGTATTTGTTGTTCTATTAAATAATTTTTTAAATCTGGAATGGTAATTTCTCCAAAGTGGAAAATGCTAGCAGCAAGTGCTCCTGTTGCCTCTGTTTTTTCGAATACAGTATTGAAGTGTTTCATTTCACCAGCTCCACCTGAAGCAATAACTGGAATGTTTATGTTTTTAGCTACTTCGTTTGTTATTTGTAGTGAGAAACCAGCTTTTGTACCATCGCTCGTTATGGAGGTTAAAAGAATTTCTCCAGCTCCTAAGTTTTCTAACTTTTTTGCCCATTCAATTGTTTTTAAAGAAGTTTCGGTTCTTCCGCCGTGAGTAAATACTTTCCATTCATTACCTATGAAATTAGTATCTATAGCTGCTACTATGCACTGACTTCCAAATTCATTAGCTATTTCAGTGATTAAACTAGGTGTTTTCACGATAGATGAATTTAAACTCACTTTATCTGCACCTGCTTGAATCAGGTTTGCAACATCTTGAACAGAATTGATACCTCCACCTACTGTAAATGGGATGTTGATCTCTTTTGCAATTTGAGATACTAGTTTTAATAGCGTTTTACGTTTTTCAACAGTTGCAGTAATGTCTAAAAAAACCAATTCATCAGCTCCTTGCTCGACATATTTTTTAGCTAATTCAATAGGGTCTCCAGCATCTTTGATGTCAACGAAATTAATTCCTTTAACTGTTCTCCCGTCTTTAATATCTAAACATGGAATAATTCTCTTTTTTAACATAATTCTCGAAGTTGTTTTAAAGAAATTCGACCTTCGTAAAAAGCTTTACCTACAATTGCTCCTTCGCAACCTATTTCTTTTAGTGTTATTAAATCCTCCATTTTTGAAACCCCACCACTTGCTATTAATTTAACTTTTGATGTTTCTAATATTTCTTGATAGAGTGCATTAGAAGTTCCTGCTAACATTCCGTCTTTTGAAATGTCAGTACATATCACATACTCTATCCCTTTTTTAGAATAAGCATCAATAAATTCGATGACATCTGTTGATGAAGTTTCTAACCATCCAGAGGTTGCTATTTTTCGATTATTACAATCAGCTCCTAATATGATTTTTTTAGCCCCATATTGTTTAACCCATTTTTCAAATCGTTGAGGGGCCTTCAAAGCTATGCTACCACCTGTAACTTGATTAGCGCCGGATTCAAACGCTATTCTTAAATCACCGTCTGTTTTTAGACCACCACCAAAATCTACCTGAAGCGTTGTTTTTGAGCAAATTTCTTCTAAGATTTTATAGTTTACTATTTTATTAGATTTTGCCCCATCCAAGTCGACTAAATGTAAATGTGTAATTCCGTTATCTTCAAAAGCTTTTGCAACCTCTAATGGGTTTTCGTTGTATGTTTTTTGTGTCGAATAATTTCCTTTTGTTAAGCGAACACATTTTCCTTCTATGATGTCAATTGCTGGAATAATTCTCATAATTCTATAAAGGTTTTTAATAATTTTTCTCCTACACTTGCTGATTTTTCTGGGTGAAATTGAGTCGCATAAAAATTGTTTTTTTGAAGAGCTGCACTTATCGGGTTTATATAATCTGTTACCGCAATTGTTTCTTCGCATAGTTCAGCATAGTAACTGTGAACAAAATAAAAATCTTCGGAAGATTCAATTCCTTTAAAAAGATTCCCTTCAGAGGTTTTAAAATTATTCCAACCTATGTGTGGTACTTTAAGTTTAGGAGGAAATAGTTTCACTTTCGTATCAAATATTCCTAAGCAATCAGTATTTCCTTCTTCCGAATATTTACACATTAACTGTAGTCCTAAACAAATTCCTAGAAAAGGTTGTTTTATCGAACGAATTACTTTGTCTAATTCTCTTTGTTTTAAATAATTCATTGCAGAACTAGCTTCTCCAACTCCAGGGAAAATAACTTTATCAGCATTTAAAATGGTAGTCTTATCGTCTGTAATGACACTTTCAACACCAAGTCGATTCAAGGCATTTTGAACTGATTGGATGTTCCCTGCATTGTATTTTATAATTGCAATCATAATGTTCCCTTTGTACTTGGTATACTGAAATTATCTGTCTTACTAATTGCTATTTTCACTGCTTTAGCAAAAGCTTTGAATATTGCTTCAATTTTGTGGTGTTCATTTTCTCCTTCAGCTTTAATGTTTAGATTACATTTTGCAGCATCGCTAAAAGATTTAAAAAAGTGCATAAACATTTCGGTAGGCATTTCGCCTATTTTTTCTCTTTTAAATAGTGCATCCCAGACTAACCATGGTCTCCCTCCAAAATCAATCGCAACTTGTGCTAAACAATCATCCATTGGTAACAAGAACCCGTATCGTTGAATTCCTTTTTTGTTTTCTAAAGCTTTTGTAAATGCTTCACCTAAAGTAATGGCTACATCTTCAATGGTATGGTGCTCATCAATTTCTAAATCTCCTTGAACTTGAATGGTTAAATCAATTTCACCGTGTTTTGAAATCTGCTCTAGCATGTGGTCGAAAAAACCAACCCCAGTTTGAATATTAGATTTTCCATTTCCATCTAAATTAATAGTTACGGAAATTTTGGTTTCTTTTGTTGTTCTCAATACAGTTGCTTGACGTGGAATTTCCTTTAAATAATTATATATTTCCGACCATTTTAAAGTACTTAAAATTGCCTTTTCATTCTCTTTGCCAATAAATATTCCTCTAGCATTTAAATTTGTCGCTAACTCTATATCTGTGTTTCTGTCTCCAATTACAAAAGAGTTTTCTAAATCATACGAACCATAAATGTATTTTTGAAGCATACCTGTGCGAGGTTTTCTCGTCGGAGCATTATCTTCAGGAAAACTTTTATCAATTAAAATCTCAGTAAATTCAATTCCTTCATTTTTGACATGGATTAACCCTCCGACTTCTCTGATTTTATTGAAAAAAGCAACGAATTAATAAAAATTAAATTAATAATTGCCAATTTCATTGCCAAATGATCGTACAAAGTTACCCCAAAGTTAAGTTTACAAAAGAAAAAAAGATATTTATTTCCTTCTATTGCAAAATAAGGGATCATACCTAATAAAGGGCAAAAATATTAATGGCTCTGTGAATAAAATATAGCGCTAATTCTTCTTTACATAGCGTCCATTTTTAATGACCGCTTGTATAGAGGTGGTGTTTTTTATATTGATTAATGGGTTCTTTTTTAACAGTAAGATATCTGCTTTTTTACCAATACCTATTGCCCCATAGTCTTCCTCTACCCCCAACCATTTGGGACCATTAATTACAGAGGTTTTTAAAGCCTCTAATGGACTTAGTCCAACAGCTACCAGAGATTCAAGTTCCTTGTGAAGTGATGGTCCAGGATATACATAAGCATTGTAAGCTCCTGCATCTGAACCAGCCATTAATTGAACTCCGGATTCGTGAAGTTTTAGTGTTAGTTTTCTAAAAAATGCATTTAAATTTTTGCGATTAGCACGAGTTTCAGGAGTACTGTTTAATGCGCTTTTAATTCTTCTTTCATAGGTGCTTTTAAAACGAGCGCTTAGTAAGTTAAGGTATTCATCAGTTGAGTGATCAATCTCATCTAAATAACTCAGTGTATTCCCAATGTGAAGGGTTGGAATCACAAAAACCTCATGCTTCTTCATTTTACTGAATAAACGATTAGCGGTAGTGTCATTGTAAGAATTGATCAATAAGGGCATGGCTTGCCAAAACCCAAGTGTACCACGCTGGAATTGTTTTGTGATTTCTAATTCATCTTTGGAGCTTCCTTTTAGTATGTAGTAAAGATGCTCTACACCATTCATTCCAGCATCTAAGGCTTGGTTTAAGGTAACACTAAAGGGCATATGACCGGAGGTTATTAAGCCTCTAGTTTTTGATTTTTTAAGAGCAGATAAAAAGAGGTTTCCATTTAATTTACTGTCGTAGAGTTTAACGAAATTTACCTTGAGTTTTTCTAAAGAATCTAAAGCCTGATCTAGTTCAGCCTCTGATTCAACCTCCAATGATCCTTGCCAGGTGGGATTTTTACCATCAATTTTAGGACCAGAGGTAAATATAGTAGGGCCCACTCGTTCATTTTTTGAAATTTCAACCTGCCAATCCTTTATAATAGAAGTAAGATCTCCTCCTGCATCTCTAACAGAGGTAATGCCATTGTTGATGAGTTGCTCTAAGAACATTTCATTATCTTTTAAAAGGGAAGCTCCTCCCCTAAAGTGAATGTGATTGTCCCACAAGCCCGGTATAGCAAAGGCTCCCTTTGCATCAATAGTTTCTTTTGCCTTAAATTCCTTTGAGTGGGTATTTTGAATCAAGGCAATACGGTCTTGGTTTATATAGATATTAACATTTTCAATGTAACCAGTTTCCATATCAATACGATTAACGTCCAGTATGTTTACATCGTAAACAGGCTCTTTAATACATGAAAAAAAGGAGATAGTTAAGAGACCAATTAGAATATTTTTCATAAAAACTAAGATACTAATAAAAAGACATCAGATGCTGGGCGTTTTCTCCAAAACTGCGTGGAGGAAATGATATAAAGTCAAATAATACCATTAATACGATTAAGCATCATTTTTATTTAAATCGATTACCTAAACAAAGGTTTTAAAAAAATCATAAATTGAATTATTTTGAAAAGTTTTAATTAATTTCGAAAAAAATTTAAAAAATGAAAAAGATATCTCAATTATTTAACACAAAACAGGTGTTTTTATTTGCAAGTGCATTGACTTTAATAGCTTGCTCAAATGACGACAACGATGAACCTATTATTGATGCAGAACCGGAACCAGTTGGAGTGGTCGTAGAGGGTTGTGATAGTTTTACTGAAGCACTTCCAAGTTTGAACACAGCAACTATTGACTTTGAATGTAATGGAAATCCCTTTTCTGAAGAAGGTGCTCTATCAGATGCGAATCTGAACGGAACTTGGGGAAGATTTGGAGGCGCTGCAGGAGTTGAATACTTAGAACTTAATTATGTAGATAATCCTAATCCAGGTACGGTAAACAGTTCTTCAAAAGTATTGAAAATAGAGGAAGATGCGGGTATTGAGCCTTGGGCAGGCTTCTTTTTTAATCTCAATGAAAAAATTATCTTCCCTACTGGTCAAGAAGCCATTTCTATTGATGTACACTCAGCAGCACCAGGACAAAATGTATTGTTAAAAATTGAAGACTCCTCAAATTCAGATAATTTCAAAGAAGCTACAGTAACTACAACAGCCACAGGTGCATGGGAGAAATTAGTCTATAATTTTTCTGCTGAGGACAGTAATAAATATGACAGAATTGTAATTATTGCCGCTATAACAACTACAAACAGCGAAGAAACAACTTACTATATAGACAATGTAGCATTCTCTACTCCTGTAGCTGTTGAAGAAGTGAGTAGCCCATCTGCTGCTCCAGCAGCACCATCTTTGGACGCTGCAGACGTATTGTCTGTATTTAGCGATTCTTACACAGATGTAGCTGGAACAGATTTTAATCCAAACTGGGGACAAAGTACCCAAGTAAGCACAGTAGATTTAGGGGGTAACTCCGTACTAAAATACGCTGGTTTAAATTACCAAGGAACTGCATTTGAATCCCCATTAAACGTTAGTGGGTACACTTCAATTCACATTGACTACTGGACATCAGATTCAACTGCATTAAACTTCTTCTTGATTAGTTCAGGAGAAGGAAAAGAAAAAGCCAAAGCTTTAGATGTAAGCAGTCTAGGCGAATGGAAAAGTGTAGATATTGCTTTGACTGATTTCTCTGATGTAGTAGATTTAGCAGATGTAATTCAGTTTAAAGTAGATGGAAATGGTACAGTTTTCTTTGATAATATTTATTTTCACGGTGAAACCCCTGTAGCTTCTTCTCCGGCAGCTGGACCAGAAGCACCAACGGCTGCGGCTGAAGATGTTTTATCCATATTTAGTGATTCTTACACAGACGTTGAGGGAACTAACTTCAATCCAGATTGGGGACAAAGTACCCAAGTAACCACAGAGCTTTTAGCAGATAATTCTGTGTTAAAATACACCAACCTAAACTACCAAGGAACAGAATTTACAGCGCAAGATGTAAGTACTTACAGCAGCATTCATATTGATTACTGGTCTGCAGATCAAACAACGGTAGATTTCTTCCTAATCAGTAATGAACCTACTACAGAAGTTAAAAAAACGTTAGCCATTACACCAGGAGAGTGGAATAGTATTGATATACCATTAAGTGAGTTCTCTCCAGTTGAATTGAATAAAGTTTTTCAATTTAAAATTGTTGGCGCAGGAACGATCTTTTTTGACAACATTTACTTCAAGAAATAATATATTTACATTCTAATAACTTAAAAAAATAGCATTGATGCAAAGCGCTTTCAAACACTCTAAAACAGTCTTATTCATCAATGCTATTTTATTTTTAAGCCTGAGTTCATGCTCAACAGAAGATGGTTCAGAACCAGACAATACACCAGTAGAACAAGGCCAATCCCTCACAGAAACAGATAAAGTGGGACTTATATGGTCCGAAGAATTTGAAGGCAGCAATTTAGATAATAGCACATGGACCTATGATCTGGGAGATGGTAGTGCCTTTGGGATTCCTGGATGGGGAAATCAAGAAGTACAGACTTATACCGCTTCATCGAAAAATCTGAAAATAGCCAATGGCTTTTTAACCATCACTGCTCTCAGGGAAAATCTAGATGGAAAATCCTACACTTCAGCTAGAATTAAATCTCAAAATAAATTCTCATTCAAACACGGACAATTAAAAGTGAGGGCTAAGTTTCCTCAATCTAAAGGAACATGGCCTGCTGTTTGGCTTATGGGAGCCAATTTAGATGCTGTAGGATGGCCCAATTGTGGTGAAATAGACCTTGTAGAGCAAAATGGCCAAGAAAAGAATAAAGTGCTGGGCACCGTACATTGGAAAAACAACGCAGACAATACCAATGCTAAGTTTTCAGATGAAATTACAGCCGCCAATATAGGTGCAGATTTTAAAGAATACAGGCTTATTTGGAACGAAAAAACCATTAAGATGTATGTAGAAAGTGTCAAGTATTTTGACATAAACTTAAATGAGTCACTACCTTTTAATCAAGAATTTTTCTTGCTTTTAAATGTAGCCATGGGAGGTAGTTTAGGAGGTGATATTCCAACCAGTTTTAACCAAGACAGTATGGTCATAGATTACATAAGACTTTACGAAAACTAAGGCTACTTTACCTTCACAATACCGTACTCTTTTTTGTAATAATCAGCAATGGGTCCAAAAGGTCCTAGCTCATGCTGTTCAATTGGAAATGGATCTGCATAAGGACCATAAGGCGTAGACATGGGCTTTTTAGTCCGGTCTGGAAAATCTGCTGATAAGGCGGCTTTTTCAGGTCTTTGCTGCTGGTTCATATAAGCCGCTACATCATAGGCCTCTTCATCTGTGAGTAAAGGGTTTTGGTGACTCACCCCAAAAGGCATATTGTATTTAATGAAAGAAGCTGCAGTAAGTAATCTGGTCATTCCAGCACCATTGTTATAACTGTCTGTACCCCATAAGGGCGGATACAAATATTGTCCTCCTGTTTCTTTAGTTCCCTGCCCATTTTTTTGGTGACACAACACACACTGCTGCTCAAAGACCAGTGCACCATGGCTTAAATCTGCAGGACGGTTGGGCCACTCCATAGATTTTAAGCCTTTCTCCATGGCATTAGCATATAGGCTATTTCCAACATCCCGGGTTGTTTCCTTGTTTAACCATCCCAGAAAAGCCACTAAGGCTTTCATTTCTTGAGCGTTAACGTCCAAAGGCTTACCATTCATACTTCTGGTCAGGCAGCCATTAATTCGGTCTTCTATGGTGCCTATTTTATTTTCTCTGCCCCTGAATTGCGGGAAACGGTCTAGTACGGTGTTTAAAGGAATGCCAAAGGCTTTGGTGCCTTCATTGAGGTGACAAGAAATACACTCTAAGTTGTTTCCGGAAAATCTCTTTGATGCATCGGCCACTTGTGGCCCAATCGTTCTAGAGGTATTTACTAAGACTTCGTATCCCAACTGTAGTGATGGATCTTGGATAGCATAAACAGCCGCCTCTAAATCCGTTTGGTATTCAGGCACTGCTATAGGCACATATTTTTCAGGCTTTGCAGCATTAAACAAGGCAATGAAAACAATGACTATGACACCAACATATGCCAATAGTATGACCAAAAGGCTTTGGGCTAATTTTTTAATCTGCTGTTGCATGCTTAAAATTAGGAATTTTTTACAAGCGAATAAAGAGAATAGAAGACCAAAGATTTTTTTCCAAAATAGCCCCTTGTTTGTCTTGATGAATGCGCTGGTAACCACTCACTAAAGTGGCTTTTGGAGACAATAAAGCCCTAAAACCTAGAAAGGTCCAGTTCTGGTTAAAAGTATGGGGGAATAAGTTTTTTGTGAACATAAAAACCTCGTTAAAAGCCATGAATTCCAACTTTTTTCCCAAACCTAAAATAGATTTTCTCCATCCAAATCTAACACGAAACCTGCCACCAAAATCAAATTCAGATGCGGTGTTCTCTACCCACCGCTCTTCTGCCCTCAGCCATCCAAAAAAAGTGCTCTTTTTTAATGGAATGGTATAAAAAACCTGCTGCCAGACATTGTGCTCTTTCAAAAAGACCGCTTGCTTTTCAGTATTTAAAAAGGAATAGCCTCCAGATAAAGTAATTTGTGAATTGATCTTTCTAACATAAGAGGGACGCAAAATAAATTGCTGCTGACCCCCAAAAATATCTTTAGTCCTATAGTGGGTTTCTAATCGAATACCTTGAACAGAATCTAGCTGATAATCTGCAAAAACAGCATTCCAAGTGTAGGTCTCTTGTCCTGAAACCACAGAGGTACTACTCATAAAAAATAAGCCCCCTATTAGTGCCACGCGAGCAAGTGTATTAGCCAAAGTGTAATTAAGCATTTAAAAGTGCCTTCACCACTGTTGAGATGGTTTTACCATCTGCTTTTCCAGCCAGTTTTGCGCTTGCCTGACCCATTACCTTACCCATATCTTGCATGCCAGTTGCGCCTGTTGCAGCAATGATTTCCGCAACAACTGCTTTAACTTCTTCTTCTGAAAGTTGGGCGGGTAAAAACTGGGCCAATACCGCTGCCTCATCTAATTCTGGTTGGGCCAAATCTTCTCTTCCCTGCTCCTTGTAAATGGCTGCTGAATCTTGACGCTGCTTCACTAATTTTTGAACAATTTTAATTTCGTCTGCCTCACTCATGGTGGCGCCTGACCCATCTGTTTGGGCCAATAAAAGAGCAGATTTTATAGCTCTTAAAGAAGACAATGCCACCGTATCTTTGGCGCGCATAGCTTCTTTCATTTTTGTCATTACTGCGTCTTGTAAGCTCATCCTGTCTGATTTTTTAATAGTGCTAATATAAATAATAAACCCGAGAACAGTGCCTCGGGTCTATTGGGTGTAAGTGAATTGGTATTAATCTACATTATCGTGTAAGAACGAATTATTACTGCGCAATTGAGTATCTTCATTAGAATCTGTGCTCAATGTAGTTCTAGAGATCTTACCCTCCGAGGGGCCTTCGGACAAAGAAATACCTTGCCTTTTATAAGCGGGTTCTTTTTCTATCTCTTCGATCTTATTAATGCTGTTGTTAAATTTATAATTAAAATCTCTTAGCTTTCTTCTTCGCTCGTCTGCACGCTCTTTAAGTAGGGCTTCAATAGGCGCTTCCATAGGATCCAGTGCTTCCTCTTGAGGTTTTGCTTTTGGAGATTCAACAATTTTCTTTTCAAAAACCATTTCTTCTTCTGGGCGCTCTTGTGTTTCGGGAGTCGCTTCTTTAGCCGTTCCTAAATGTGCCTCCAGCTCCATATAATCATCTAAGCTGTATCTTTTTTCTCCAGCAGCATTGTATTCCAACACAGGGATTACCTCTACAGGGTCTTTAACTTCCATATCCCTAATGTCGTCTCCCAAACTAAATGTAATAGTGGGCGCTTCTTCCTCAGAGACTAATTCTTCCTTTGCAATGTCTTGCGCTGAGTAAGATTCTTCAATAGTTTCCTCTGGTGTATTGGAGGAAAGCGAGGCTTCTTCTACTAAAGACTCCTGCTGATCTGCATGATCAATGGGCAAATCAAAAAGGGTATTTGTAAAATCCATCGTCTCATTTTCACTATAGTCTTCAAAAGTTTCTTCTGCCATTGCTGCTGAGAGATCTTCTGCGTCTACTACCTCGAAATCTGCCACTAAAGGCAGGAATGCTTCCTGCTCTGGTGTTGAAGAATGCAAGGACTCTTTGGACCCTTCTACCAGAGTATAAGTTACCTCCAAATCTAAAATCGCTTGAGTGGTAGGCACCAAAGGATCCGCCTCTTTTACTGGGGCACTTTGTTCAACTTCCTCCATATCAAGGGTGTGAACCACCACTTCATCACTCGCTTTGGGCTGAGATTCTTCCAAAGGATCTAGAGATTGAAAAGTAGGTTTTTCAGGCGTGAGATTTATAGCCGCACGCTGCTCTTCTTCTAAAGTGTGAATGATTTTTTTCGATTCTGTATTGACAATATTATTTTGTTGTTCTTGATCAAATCCAGTGGCAATAACAGTAACCGCAATAGCTTCTCCCAAGGCACTGTCCTCTCCAACACCCATAATGATATTAGCATTATTTCCAGCCTCTGCCTGAATGTATTCATTAATTTCTCCAATTTCATCTATGGTAATCTCTTGGCTTCCAGATACAATGAGCAACAACACATTTTTAGCTCCCGTAATTTTATTGTCGTTTAAGAGTGGAGAATCTAAGGCCTTAGAAATGGCTTCGTGTGCCCTACCAGATCCAGAGGCTTGAGAAGATCCCATGATCGCTGTACCAGAATTGGCCAATACGGTTTTGGCATCTCTAAGGTCAATATTTTGAGTGTAGTGGTGGGTAATTACCTCAGCAATTCCTTTTGCTGCAGTGGCCAATACCTCGTCTGCTTTTGAAAAACCAGCTTTAAAGCCTAAATTCCCATAAACCTCTCTGAGTTTATTGTTGTTAATGATAATTAACGAATCTACTTGGGATCGCAGATTTTCAATCCCTTTTTGGGCTTGTTCAGAACGCATTTTCCCCTCAAAATGAAAAGGAATGGTCACAATACCCACAGTTAAAATATCTAATTCTTTGGCTTGTTTGGCAATCATTGGAGCTGCACCAGTCCCTGTACCACCACCCATTCCGGCGGTAATAAACACCATTTTAGTCGTGGTGTCTAACATGGCTTTAATATCTGTCATACTCTCCAAAGCAGACTGCTCTCCCACCTCTGGGTTAGCGCCTGCACCAAGACCTTCTGTAAGCGAAAGTCCTAATTGAATTTTATTGGGTACTGGAGAGTTTTGTAATGCCTGTGCGTCTGTGTTACACACCACAAAGTCAACCCCGTTAATACCGGACTGGAACATGTGGTTAATTGCATTACTACCTCCGCCGCCAACGCCAATGACTTTAATTACGTTGCTTTGGTTTTTTGGAAGGTCAAATGCAATGCTGTCAAATTCGCTGTGATCACTCATAAATTTGGGTTCTTATATTTTGGTATTTTATTCTGCGTTGTCTAAAAAATCTTTCAATTTCTCTGACCATTTGTCAAAGATGTTTTTCCTTGGGGCTTTGGCCGCCTCCGGCGCCTTCTCAGCCGATGCTGCTTCAGCAACCTCTTCTTGAACTTCTTCCGTTGCGAACTCTGTTAGCGGTTTGTGCTTCGCATCTGAAGCGACCGCACTCATTAATAAGCCTACCCCTGTAGCGTATAATGGCGAAGCAATTTCTTCTTCAGAATCTCCTGCAAGGTGCTCGTTGGGATACCCAATTCGGGTGTCCATCCCGGTAATGTATTCTACCAGTTGCTTGAGGTGTTTTAGCTGACTTCCTCCACCTGTAAGCACTATACCACCAATGAGTTTTTTCTTTTGCTCCTCATGGCCGTAATTTTTAATTTCTACATAAACCTGCTCTATAATTTCTACGACTCTTGCGTGAATAATTTTAGAGAGGTTCTTTAGGGTAATCTCTTTTGGATCCCTTCCTCTTAATCCTGGAATAGAGACAATTTCATTGTCTTTGTTTTCTCCTGGCCAAGCAGACCCAAACTTTATTTTCAATAACTCTGCCTGCTTTTCAATAATGGAGCAGCCCTCTTTAATATCTTCTGTAATGACGTTACCCCCAAATGGGATCACGGCAGTATGGCGTATAATACCATCTTTAAAAATGGCCAGATCCGTAGTACCCCCTCCTATATCTATGAGCGCCACACCAGCTTCTTTTTCTTCCTGACTCAAGACTGCATTGGCAGACGCTAGAGGCTCAAGGGATATTTCTCCCAGATTTAGACCAGCACTCTTAATGCAGCGAACAATATTTTTTATAGAAGACACCTGTCCTACAACCACATGGAAATTGGCTTCTAGACGCCCACCATACATACCCATGGGCTCTTTTATTTCTGCCTGACCGTCTACCTTAAACTCCTGGGGTAGTACATGAATAATTTCCTCTCCTGGAAGCATCACTAATTTATACACCTGGTTGCAAAGGTTGTCTACGTCTTCATAACCAATCACTTCTTCTGAATTGGCACGCGTAATATAATCTGAGTGTTGTAGCGAACGAATATGCTGTCCGGCTATTCCCACAGATACCGTATCTATTTTCAAACCAGAATCTGTTTCTGCTTGTTGCACCGCTTGCTGAATAGACTCAATGGTTTGTGTAATATTATTCACCACACCTCTGTGAACCCCCAAACTTTTAGATTTCCCAATACCGAGAATTTCTATTTTACCATACTCGTTCTCCTTCCCAATAATGGCTACGATCTTTGTAGTTCCAATATCTAAGCCAACAGAATAATTTGTCTCTTTCATCTGAGTATTATTATTAATTTTTGGTGGCAACCACCTGATTTTTAAACCTTACATCTACCAAAGAATAGCTTTGGAGACTATTTTCTTTTAGGGCTTTATTGTAAAAAGCTTTAAAATTTGAAGTCTTTTCTTGAAGTGCTGTAGCTGCTCCAAGGCGAACTTCAAATTGATCTAACCTACATTGCAACACATAGTCTTGATCTTTAATCACCCTAATTCCCACAATATTCTTTTTCAAGAAAACATCTCGGGACACAAATTCAATTATTTTATGACAATCAGATAAACTTAGCGCAGAGATATTCCCACTAATAATGGGCACTCTAGAAGAATGAAACTCAGAAAGTGGCATAGCCATTCCGCTAGTATCTAAGTAATAAACGGAATCCGTCACTACCCTGGCTTCTGGAGTTCTCTGTGTAAGTAAGGCCCTAAGTGCCCCATCTACAGTCATATAAACTGTGGCATTCTGAAGCATAGGGTCTTCACTGAGCCACCGCTCAATTGTACTCAAAGCTACTTTTTCTTTTGGGGCTTTAAAAGCCCCTTTCTGTTTAACTATTAACATTTTATTAACCGCCTCATAGGTAGTGTACAAATTGTCATTCCCAATAAATTTTAAGTCAATCTCAGTGACTATTCTTCGCTCATTTCTGTAATTAGTAAAAGCGTATAGGCCCACCAAAACAAAGCAGAGGAGAAGCATTTGAAAAACCTTTAATACCTTTTTCATAACAAAGCCTTTTTAAAATGAACCACTTGTTTTCCTATGTCCCCAGCACCTAAACTCACCAAGACCTCGGGAGGATTTTCTTTAAGATTTTTCAATACCTCTGCCACAGTCAATTTTGATTTTTTCTTTGAGCTGATCAAACCGAGCAACCACTCAGAGGTGACCCCTTCAATAGCTTGCTCCCTGGCTGGATAAATATCCAATAAAAACAGGCTGTCGAACTGAGACAAACTGGCCGCAAATTCATGGGCAAAATCTTGGGTGCGCGAATACAAATGCGGTTGAAAAATGGCGGTGATTTTTTTATTTGGATACTGCGCCCTCAATGTTTGGTATATGGCATTTATAGCCGTTGGATGGTGGGCATAGTCGTCTACATAAACCCTATCTGGCCTATTAATCTCATAAGAAAAACGCCTGGCAATTCCCTTAAAGCCCGACAATGCTTTAATTAAATCATGAGCAGGAACCCCCTGAGAATAAGCCATGGCAAAAGCCACAAGCGCATTGAGCACATTGTGCTTGCCTGGCATAGGAAAATATACTGCTTTAAAAGTTTCCCTAGGGGTATGAATATTAGCCAAAGTCCGTCCAGAGACTACTTTTAAATCCGAAATATAATAATCTGAACTCTCCCGTTCCCCATAGCTAATTCCCGGGATAGCCAGGTCTTCATGAACAAACAAATTTTCCTTCAATGGTACAAGTCCCGCAAAGGAATAAAAGCTGTCTTCGAGCGCTTTGGCAGACTTGTAAATATCTAAATGATCTGCATCTGTAGAAGTAATACAAGCTACATTAGGAGATAAATTCAAGAACGACCTATCAAATTCGTCTGCCTCTACCACGGTAATTTCCGTGTCTTTAAGCAATAAATTACTGCCAAAATTATGTGCTATACCTCCCAAAAAAGCGGTGATATTCACCCCTGAAGCATCTAGTAAATAAGCCAGCATGGCAGAAGTAGTTGTTTTTCCGTGGGTACCAGCTACCGCGTAACAGAAGCTCAATTCAGTAGATTCTCCTAACAAAACAGCCCTTTTAATCATCTTAAAGCCATTGATTTTAAAATAAGAAAACCAATCGCTGTTTTGCGGAACCGCAGGCGTATAGATCACTTTAGTGACAGCAGGACTATTGAATTCTTTTGGCAACAACGCGCTATTGTCCTCATAAAATACCCTAATTCCCAATGACTCTAAAGATGTAGTAATATCCGACTCAGCAAGATCATAACCAACAACACAGCAACCCTTTAAGGCGAAATACTTAGCCAAGGCCGACATTCCTATACCGCCTATTCCTAAAAAAAAGTATGTGTCTAAAGTATTTTTCATTAATAAAATTGCGCAAAATTCAATCCCGTATATGTAGTATTAAAATACGTGAACAGTATTTTTAATGCTCTTTTATGACTAAAGTCTATGCCTTTGCAATGTTGTTTAATAATATTTATACCTGTTGATTTATTTTGGATGTTTTTCGATGATTTTTTTAATGGTCTTTACAATAGTGTCGGTTGCATGGGGCTTGGCCATTTTTTGCATGGCATCTCGCATAGAGGATTGAAGTGCCAAATCTTTGGTGACACGCTCAAATACCCCCTGAAAATCATTTTCTAAGTCTGCCTCTTGAATCATTTTACCTGCACCCATAGCAACAACCGCTGCTGCATTTTTTGTTTGGTGGTCTTCTGCCACGTTAGGCGATGGTATTAATAGGGCTGGTTTCCCCACAAGCATTAATTCAGATACGGCTCCTGCACCTGCCCTTGAAATTACATAGTCCGCAGCAGTATAAGCTAGTGGCATATTTGAAATAAAATCAAATAACTGCACCTTATCCGACTGGAATCTCTTGTATTCATCGTAATACAAAGCGCCACATTGCCACAACAATTGAATTCCCTGACTGTCAAAATAAGACAATTGACTGGCTATAAATGCATTGATTTTTTTTGCCCCTAAACTCCCTCCTAGCACCAATAAGACAGGAAGATTGGACTGAAGCTTAAATTCCATGAGGCCCTTTTCTTTTGGAGGTAATTCGTACTGAATACCCGCTCTTATTGGATTTCCTGAATAGACTAGCGCTGTTTCTGGAAAATACTTCTCCATATTGGGATAAGCCACACAAATAGCCTTTGCTTTTTTGGAGAGCCATTTATTGGTCACCCCTGCGTAAGAATTCTGCTCTTGAATGAGGGTTGGGAATCCCAGCCACTGAGCCATTTTAAGCAAAGGGGCTGAGGCGTAGCCTCCGGTGCCAATCACCAAATCTGGCCTTACACGCAATAGAATAAAAAAAGACTGCCAAAGACTCCACAGTAACTTGAAAGGAAAAACAAGCAAAGCAACAGATAGTTTTCTAGACAGTCCAGAAATCCAAAGCCCTTTAATAGCGTATCCGGCCTCTGGAACTTTTTTCATTTCCATTTTTCCCAAAGCCCCTACGAACAAAAATGACGCATTGGGATAAGCCTTTTCTAGGCCTTGAGCAATGGCAATAGCAGGATAAATATGACCTCCTGTTCCACCTCCAGATAATATGAATTTATAGCTGCTCACTTAATATTTCTAAAGGGTTTGTTGTTTCTTCTGTAACTGCTTCAGGTGCCGTTTGGGCCTTTTTATTACTCGCACTTAGTATAATACCCAGGGCCAAACAAGTCATCCAAATAGAGGTTCCACCGCTACTAATGAGCGGCAAGGTTTGCCCAGTCACTGGCAAAAGAGATACGGCCACTCCCATATTAATAAAAGCCTGAAATACAATAGGTAAACCCACCCCTAAAGCGATGAGTTTAGCAAAAAAAGTAGGTGCCCCATTGGCAATAACTATGATCCTAATGAGTAAAAACAAGTATAGACCCAAAATAATAAAGCCTCCTATCATACCGTACTCCTCAATAATAATGGCAAAAATAAAATCCGATGAGCTCTGAGGTAAAAAGTTTTTCATCACACTTTTTCCTGCCCCTAATCCAAAAACACCTCCGGTGGCAATAGCAATTTTAGCACGCTCTACCTGATAATCTGCCTCGGTAATTTCATCTGAAGAAAAATTTTCAATACGACTCATCCAAGTGTCTACCCTATTGGGAAAAAGCCCAGGAAAAGCCTTTGCAGTCATGACAAACAATGCGCCCATAACCAAACCCGTCGTGGCTATCCCTAAAAGGTATTTAAATGGGTAACCTCCAATAAAACAAAGCATCATGACCATGGAAAAAAGAATAGCAGCCGTAGAAAAATTGGCTGGAAAAACCAAAGCAACTACACTAAAAACCGGTAACCACAAGGGCAGTATAGATTCTGTAAACCGAATGGATTGGTCTTTAATTTTAGACAGATACCTCGCTATATAGACCATTAAAACCACCATGGCCAAAGTAGAGGTCTGAAAACCTATAGAGGTAAAGGGAATTTTAATCCACCTACTGGCATTGGCACCATCAATGGTACTTCCTTGCGCCAAGGTGTACACCAATAACAGCAAGACTATAGGCATTCCTATAAGCGAAAGTCCCTTAAAAAAATGAGTGGGTATTTTATGTATTCCAAACATAATGACAAAACCCATACCCAATAGAAATGCATGCTTGGCCAAGTGACCTATGGCCGTGCCATTTTGCACCACATTCTCTAAGTTACCACTGGCACTATACACAGGCAAGAAAGATATGAGCGCTAACAGCGCTACTACCGCCCACATGGCTTTATCTCCTTGTATGTTTTTAAATATGCCCAATCTTATAAGTTTTTAACAGCAGCTTTAAACTGATCTCCCCTGTCTTCGTAATTTTTAAATAAATCAAAACTCGCACAGGCTGGAGACAACAAAACCGTCTCGCCTTTTTCTGCAATTTTATAGGCTATTTTAACGGCCTCATCCATAGAAGTCGTTTCTACCAATATATCTGTGGCCTTTGAAAAGACTGATTTTAGGGTGTTATTATCTGTCCCCAAGCAAATAATTGCTTTCACCTTCTCTCTAACCATGGACATTAATGGCATATAATCATTTCCTTTGTCTACCCCTCCAACAATCCAAACCATAGGCGTTTTAACACTGTCTAACGCATAGAAAGTGGCATTGACATTGGTTGCTTTTGAGTCGTTAATATAAGTGACATGTTGGATTTTAAGCACTTTTTCTAAACGATGTGGCGCTCCTTGAAAATGTTGCACACTATTGCGTATGGTTTCTTTTCTTATCTGAACCAAGGCTGCTGCTGCGGAAGCTGCCATGGTATTTTTAACGTTATGAGTGCCCTCTAGGGCCAATGTATTGATCTGCATGCTAAATGTTTTTTGGTCCAATGCTATTTCTATGTTTTCGCCTTTTTGACAGGCGCCATTATTAATTGTTTTTTGTGTACTAAATGGGATTCTTTTTCCTGTTTCGGGAAACTGAGCTAAAGCAGCCCCAATCACCTCACAATCTGCGTCATAGATTAAATAATCCGTAGGCAATTGATTCATTGATATGCGAAACTTTGCCGCCGTATAACGATCCATATCATAGCCGTATCGGTCTAAATGATCTGGAGATATATTGGTGATTACAGCGATATGTGGCCTAAAATTTTCAATATTGTCCAATTGAAAACTACTGAGCTCTAATACGTAGTAATCTATCTTTTTAGCCTCTGGCAAATGGGCTTCATACACCAGTTTCGCAAAGCTTAGGCCAATATTACCCCCCATAGCGACAGCCTTCCCGTCGGATGTCAAAATATGATGGGTCAGCATGGTGGTGGTGGTTTTGCCGTTACTGCCAGTAATACCTATTAAAACAGCGTCGGTATAACGAGCCGCAAATTCCACCTCATCAATCACCGGAACCCCTTTCTGGCGCAATGCCAAAACCAAGGGTACCGTATCTGGAATACCAGGGCTTTTAACCACAAGATCTGCTGCCAAAATAGCGGCTTCACTGTGTCCATTTTCCTCCCAAGGAATCTCATTTTGTACAAGAACGTTTTTAAAGGCAGCTTGAATAGTGCCATGATCGGACACCAATACACGGTACCCTTGTTGCTGCCCTAAAAGGGCGGCACCAACACCACTCTCCCCTGCACCTAAAACTGCTAGAAATTTCATTATCTCAGTTTTAAGGTCACAATGGTTAAAACGGCCAATAATATCCCCACAATCCAAAATCTACTCACAATTTTACTTTCGTGATAGCCCAATTTCTGATAGTGGTGGTGCAATGGTGACATGAGGAAAATACGCACCCCTTCACCGAATTTTTTCTTGGTGTATTTAAAATAGCCTACCTGCAACATCACAGAGAGTGACTCGGCGAAAAAGACGCCGCACAATAGGGGGATAAGTAATTCCTTTCTGATAATAATGGCAATAACTGCAATAATTCCACCAATAGTTAAGCTACCCGTATCACCCATAAAAACCTGTGCTGGAAATGCATTATACCATAAGAATCCAACCAGTGCACCTACAAAAGCAGCAATAAACACCACCAATTCACCCACCCTAGGGATAAACATAATATCTAAGTAGTCAGAGAAAATAACATTCCCTGAAATCCAAGCAAAGACCCCCAAGGTAACCGCAATAATCGCAGAGGTTCCCGCAGCCAAACCGTCTATACCGTCGGTGAGATTTGCGCCGTTAGAAACTGCAGATACTATAAAAATGACTACTGGAATAAAAATGAGCCAAGCGTATTTCTCAGCACCCTCACCCGCCCAAGAAATCCAATTGCTATACTCTAATTCGTTGTTTTTGGTAAATGGTATAGTGGTTTTAGTAGACTTTATTTCAGGTCCTAAAAAACGACTCTTTACCACTTCTGTTTTTTGTACCGCAACCGCCTCTTTCATGGTAACGCCTGGATGAAAATACAAAGTAGCTCCAACGATAAGCCCAAGAACCACTTGCCCCAAGACTTTAAAAACCCCTTTTAAACCAGCCTTGTCTTTTTTAAAGATTTTAATATAATCATCTACAAAACCTATCGCACCCATCCAAAGCGTGGTTACGATGAGTAGCACAATATAAATCTCAGCTAATTTAGCGAAGAGAAAAACAGGTACTAAAGTGGCTATAATGATAATTAAGCCACCCATAGTTGGGGTTCCAGCTTTTTGTTTTTGACCAGCCAAACCAAGATCCCTAACGGTCTCGCCTATTTGTTTTAACTGAAGGTATTCAATGATCTTTTTTCCAAATACTGTTGCAATTAATAGAGAAGTAATAATGGCCAATGAAGCCCTGAAGGTTAAAAACCCAAACAGACTGGCCCCCGGAAATTGGTATTGCTTTTCTAAAAATTCAAATAAATAATACAACATAGTACTGCGCTTCTATTGGATTAGATTAGTGGTCTAAGAGGTCTAAATGATTCTTTACAATGTCATAGTCATCAAAAGGAGTCTTAACACCTTTAATGTCCTGATACTTTTCATGTCCTTTCCCTGCGATTAAAATAATATCCTTTGAAGTGGCCATCATACAAGCGGTTTTTATAGCTTGTTTTCTATTTTCAACTACCAAAACTTTTTTTATATCTACTGGGGAAACACCCGCCTCCATCTGTTCAATAATGTCTATAGGCGTCTCAGATCTGGGGTTGTCAGAAGTGAGAATTACGGTATCGCTCTTTTCTGCTGCTATTGCTCCCATTAAAGGCCGCTTTCCTTGATCCCTATCTCCTCCACAACCTACTACCGTAATGAGCTTCTCATTTTTTGTCCTAATCTGGCCTATCGTTGTTAACATATTGTCTAAAGCATCTGGCGTATGGGCATAATCCACAATAGCCGTGATCTGACTTTTAGAAATAAAATACTGAAACCTCCCCGCAACATTCTCTAGCGTACTGATATGCTGAAGCACCTCTAGCTTGTTTAATCCCAAAAGGCTTGCCGTGGCGTAAATTGCCAACACATTATACGCATTAAACTGGCCTAAAAGTGTGGTCCAAACTTCTTGTTGGTCAATTTTGAGCAATTGACCTGAAAGCTGATGCTCTAATATTTGCACCTTAAAATCTGCTACCCCTTTTAGCCCATAGCTCATTTTTTTAGCCTTGGTATTTTGCAGCATAAATAGGCCATTCTTATCATCTGAATTTACTAGGGCAAAAGCCGTGGCCGAAAGCCCGTCAAAAAGCAGTTTTTTAGTGTCTCTGTAATTGGCAAAAGTCTTGTGGTAATCTAAGTGATCTTGACTTAGATTGGTAAAAACTGCACCCTCGAAAGTCAATCCCTTAGTACGCATTTGTGCAATTCCATGAGAACTTACCTCCATGAAACAGTAAGAAAGTCCCTCTGAGACCATTTCATGTAAGTATGCATTAATGGTCCACACATCTGGTGTAGTGTGGGCTGTTTCATAAGATTTCTCCCCCACTAAAATTTTAATGGTAGAGATGAGTCCTGAAGGATATCCCGCTTTAGTAAACAAAGCATGTAGTAAGCTGGTCACGGTAGTTTTACCGTTAGTACCAGTTACCCCAATAAGCGATAGTTTCTTAGACGGATGGTCAAACCAATTGGCCGCCATAACACCTAAAGCTTCTTGACTATCGGGTACCACTACATAAGTCACCTCAGGATGAGTAAAACCAGGCAAGTCTTCACAAACAATTACAGTGGCCCCTTTTTCAATAGCTGTTTCTATATAATCATGGCCATTTACTTGAACTCCTTTAGTAGCTACAAAAAGCGATTGAGGCCCAACTTTGCGAGAATCGAAATATACGTCCTTAACCTCCTTAATCGTGCTGCCTTGCAACTGATTAATAGAAACGCCGTATAATATGTCTTTTAACACCTTCATGAACGAGATAATTTTAAGGCTACTTTAGTGCCTTTTTCAATAAGCACTCCCGCATTCATAGATTGGCTCACCACCTGACCATGGCCATTTACTTCCACCTCACAACCTAAATTCTCTAATAAAGCTACAGCGTCCATACCAGGCATTCCCTTTACATCTGGAATGGTCTGGCTCGAATGCCCAAGTATAGTTTGATAATTTTCAAAGGATTCATTCACAGCTAAAGAGGCAACTGCCTCTTTAGCCACTTGCACTTCCATAAGTTTAGTGGTGTACATTTTTTGGGCAATGGCTTTAAAAACTGGCCCAGAAACATCTGCCCCGTAATAGCCAACAGATTTATCTGGTTCATGTATCACTACAATACAAGAATACTCTGGATTGTCTGCTGGAAAATAGCCCGAAAAAGTGGAGATATATTTTAACTTGTTTGGGTCTCCTGAAGTGTAATCTTTTTGACAAGTACCCGTTTTGCCAGCCATTGAAAAATTTGGATCATACAACCCGTGGCCTGTACCCCCTTTTTTCTCCACAATTTCTTTTAAGATTTGTTTTACCTGGACCACAGTCTCTTTAGAACATATAGAAGGATTAATGACCGTTTTACCAAATCGCTTCTCTACAATACCCCCTTTTCTTATTTCTTTGATCAATCTGGGCTTCACCATTTCTCCATCATTGGCAATAGCGTTGTAAAAAGTCAGGGTTTGTAAAGGGGTCAAAGACACCTCATACCCATGGGACATCCATGCCAAAGAGACCCCAGACCATCCTTTATCTCCAGGATACCTGATCACAGGATCTCCCTCTCCCAACACAGGAAGCCCAAGCTTTTCATGCAAATTCATATTGCGCAAACGATCTACATAATCACTAGGCCTGTCTTTATAATTTTCATGTATAAGTTTAGCAAATGCTGTATTAGAGGAGACCTTTAATGCCTTTGCTACAGAAATCTGTCCATAACCACCATTTTTAGAGTCGTTAACTGTCCGGTCATAAACCCTGTATTTACCACGCTCCGTATCTATTACTGTGGCGGTGTCTACAATTTTATCTTCTAATGCTACGACCAAAGACATGAGCTTAAAAGTAGATCCTGGTTCATGAGACTCTCCTATAGCATAATTAAGCCTCTCGTAATAGTGCCCATTGGCATTTCTCCCTAGATTTGAAAGCGCCTTTATTTCTCCTGTTTTAGTTTCCATCACTACTACAGTACCGTGATCTGCTTTGTATTTTTCTAACTGAGTCAATAGCGCATGGTGCGCTATATCTTGAATATTAATATTAATTGTAGTGACAACGTCTGCACCCTCTTCCGGCTCTTTTAGATTACTAGTTCCTATTGGTTTCCACTGACCTTTGGCAATTTTTTGCTTGAGACGCTTGCCTGCTACGCCTTTTAAATAATCATCAAAAGCACCTTCTAAGCCTACTCGAGTGATATTTCCCTTAGCATCTGAACTCACAAAACCCACACTCCTTGCCGCCATCTCTCCGAGCGGATGCTCTCTAACTGTCTTTTGAGTTACCACAAAACCGCCTCTGTAAGGCCCTTTTGAAAACAATGGAAAAGATTTAATTCGCTTATAAGACTCATAGCTTAAATTAGAGGCTATTAAGGCATACCTGTTTTTATTGGCCCTTGCTTTTCTGAGTTTTTGCTCAAAATAATTTGCCGGCTTTTGAAGCAGCACCCCTAAAGAATCTGAAAGCGCAACAAGATTCGTTTCAAAATCCTTAGGCGCCACAGTTACAGCGTCAAATCTAATCTCATATCTGGAAACAGAAGTGGCCAATAAACTACCGTCGTCTGAATACAAGCTCCCCCTACTGGGTTCAATTGTCACAATTTTTTCAGTCCTTTCTAAAGCGAGCTTTCTGTACTTAGCACCATCTGAAACTTGGGTTTTAACTAGAGAAGCGCCAATAGCAATGGAAAACACCACCAAAAGGGCGACCACTACATACAGACGTGTTAAAATTTGTTTCTCTCGCACTTTTATTATTTTTTACCCGTTGTTTTTACTACAATTTTCACTGCTGGATTATCTGGAGGATAGATCCCTAGGTCTGCGACTTTTCTGGCTACACTAGTCTCTAACTGAGCACGCTGCAGCCTTGATCTAAGTCCTACATATTCATTTTTCAAAGCTTTTACTTCCTGACTCAGACGAGCAATCTCATACACTTTGCGCTCAGATTCGTGCGCAGCACTGATCATAAGTGCGCCTAAGACTGCTAGATAAATAAAAAAACGCCAGTGTTTTGGAGCGTCGTCTCCAATAAGAAAAGAACCTTTTAAAATATTAAGCAGCGATTTTCTCACTTTTTCTCAGGGGTGTTTTTTGGTTTTTCCGCTACCCGAAGCTTAGCACTTCGAGAACGGGTGTTTAAACGTTGTTCTTCTTTTGAGGGTATTTGTAAGCCGCCTACCTTTTTTAAAGGCACCTCAAAACGCCCAAAAACATCTTTCTCTGGCTCTCCTTCAAATTGCCCTGCACGAATAAAGCGCTTTACCAATCTGTCTTCTAAAGAATGGTAACTCAACACACTTAATCGACCTCCAGGCAATAGAAGATCTGGCACTTGCATTAAAAATTCTTTAATAACTTGAATCTCTTGATTTACCTCAATTCTAATGGCCTGGTAAATAGGGGCCAATACTTTAGCGTCATTAAATCCTTTTAGAAATGGAGCCAAAGCCTCCTTTAACTGAGCAGTGGTTTCAATAGGCTGGCTTTCCCTGTAAGCAATAATCGCTGTGGCAATGGCCTTTGAATTACGCAAGTCTCCGTATTGGAAAAACATATTGGCCAGATCTTCATGGGCATAGGAACCCACCACTTCTTTTGCAGTGAGCACAGCATTTTGATTCATTCGCATATCTAAATCTCCCTCAAAGCGCGTAGAAAAACCTCTTGACCCTTCGTCGAACTGATGAGAAGACACCCCAAAATCTGCTAAAATTCCATTCACTTGCTTAATGCCGTGAAAGCGCAGAAATTGTTTTATGAACCTAAAATTTTCTGGAATGAGGGTGAATCGAGCATCGGCCAATGTATTGGCCAAAGCGTCTTTATCCTGATCAAAGGCAAACAAACGCCCCTGTGGCCCAAGCTGTCGCAATATCTCTTTGCTATGTCCGCCGCCACCAAATGTGACGTCTACATAAACCCCATTGGGATCTATGGCCAAACCTGCCACAGTTTCCTGCAACATAACTGGATTATGATAGGCTGTTTTCTCCATCTCCCATGACTTCTTCTGCCAGACTTGCAAAGTCCTGTGCTGTTTCCTCTAATACATTTTCATATTGTGCTTTGTCCCAAATCTCAATGATATTGATTGCCGCACTCAAGACCACTTCCTGGCTAATTTGAGCAATCCCTATTAAATTTTTTGGAATGAGCAAACGACCACTACCGTCTACCTCTACTACTTTTACTCCCGCAGTAAACCTTCTAATAAAATCGTTGTTCTTTTTCACAAATCGGTTTTTCTCATTCATCTTCTCCATCAATAATTGCCATTCCGCCATGGGATACAACTCCAGACAATCTCTAAAAACCGCTCTTTTAATAACAAATCCTTCTTTCAAAATAGGGGTCAATTGCGACTTTAACGCAACAGGAAGCATTACCCGCCCTTTTACGTCTGCCTTGCAATCATATGTACCTATTAGTGAGACCACTATCTGTGCTAATTTTAATTAATAAGTTCAAATATAAAGGATTTTATCCCACTTTTTACCACATTTTACCACTTTGTTAATAAGTTCTCTTAACTTGCCTCTAAAAAAAGATCAAAGCCTATATTCTAGCTTGCATCTCAAGCCTTTAAAAAGAAGCCATTGGTATTTAAATGAAATGCCTATATTTGCCAACTTAGGCGTAAACCAAGTCATGACACACCCAATCATCAAAGACGGAAAATACCAATACGTATCCTTAGGAGAAGGCGCACCCATAGTCATTTTACATGGACTCATGGGCGGGCTCAGCAACTTTCAAGGGGTCATGGATTACTTCCCTGGGAAAGGTTATAGGGTCATTGTGCCTGAATTACCTATTTACGACATGCCGCTCTTAAAGACCACCGTTAAAAGCTTTGCGATTTACGTAGATGAGTTTTTAAGGCATTTAAACCTAAAAGACGTGATTCTTGTGGGGAATTCATTGGGCGGTCATATTGCCTTATTAGAGACCAAGATGGATCCTGAGATTGTTAAAGGCTTAGTGATTACAGGAAGTTCTGGCCTTTACGAAAGTGCCATGGGCGACGGTTACCCTAAAAGAGGAGACTACGAGTTTATTAAGAAAAAAGCAGAAGAGGTTTTTTATGATCCTGCTGTGGCAACCAAAGAAATTGTGGACGAAGTTTTTGCCACTGTCAATGACAGGGTAAAACTGGTTAAGACCTTGGCCATTGCCAAGAGTGCCATTAGACACAATATGTCTAAGGATTTACCCCTTATGAAAACACCTACTTGTATTATTTGGGGAAGGAACGACGGTGTGACACCTCCGAATGTTGCAGATGAATTTAATGCACTACTTCCAGATTCAGATTTATTTTGGATCGAAAAATGTGGTCATGCTCCCATGATGGAACACCCAGATACCTTCAATACAATACTGGAGAACTGGCTGGTGGCTAGAGACTTTTAGCCCCACAGTATTGCGTCAATGAGTACAGAGAAAAAAGCATCCATGAAAATTACTTCAGCAGAATTTGTAATGAGCAATGCTCATGTAGAAAAATGCCCAAAGGATCCTATTCCTGAATACGCCTTTATTGGGCGTTCAAATGTGGGGAAATCTTCATTGATCAATATGCTTACCTCAAAAAAGAGTTTGGCAAAAACTTCTGGAAGACCGGGAAAAACACAACTGATTAACCACTTTAAGATAAATCAAAATTGGTTTTTAGTAGATTTACCTGGATATGGATACGCCCGTGTGTCTAAAAAAGACAAAAAGACTTTTCAAAAATACATTACCGAGTACTTCCTAAAACGCACACAACTTGTTTGTGCCTTTGTACTAGTAGATATTAGACATGAGCCTCAACCAGTAGACCTTGATTTCATGAGGTGGATGGGGGAAAACGAAATTCCTTTTTGCATCATTTTCACCAAAGCAGACAAATTAAAACCCGCCGTAATAGAAGCAAATACAAAGGCCTATAACGATAAGCTAACGGAAGAAATTTTTGAAATAGCCCCAGAACATTTTATTACCTCCTCTTCAAAACATTTAGGAAAAGAGGAATTACTGGGATATATACATACTATAAACGAGCAGTTCTTTAAAGCGCAAAAGTAATAGCTGGTTGTATTAAGACTCCATTTACTTAATGGTGAAGCGCATAAACGCAACGCTTTTTATTTTAAAAAACTTAACTTAAGATCCTTTTTTAATCTCGAGCTTTTCTGCAAAATAATCAGAGAAATCTCTCATAGTTGCCGTCATTTTTTCATCTTGAGTGGCTTTCAAGAACGTGTCTGACATAGCCACTAAAGTTTGATGAAAAAATATTTTCATTTCATCTACTGGCATATCTTTAGTCCAAAGGTCTATCTTAAGGGATTCTTTGTTTACGCTATCCCAAACGGAAAGCATCATGGCTTTGGCGTCTTCTTTGTCTACACCTCCGTCTTCTGCAGTCCATTGCAACTTTTCAGGAACCTGGTTCTCATCTAAAGTAACTTTTAAAATAATTTCTGAAGTGTGGGTTTTTTGACTCATTTCTTGGGTTTATAAGAAGCTTCTTTCAACAGATCTATCGCAGAAACTTCGAGGAGTTTTAATAAATTTTTATCGTGTTTTTCGTAATAAGCTTTGGCCATTTGAAACCCTATAAACTGTGCAATTCTAGGAGAAGATTCCCGGTCTAAGGCCAGCTGAAATTTAGAAAATGGCGCAGGAAACAAAAAGCGGTACTCCAAAGCAGTATCTGTACTATAAAGGTATTCACGTTCTAAAAAGTAGCGCCAAACCTGTGCTTCATTTTCTACAGCCCATTGGTACTGCGCTTCAGTGTATTTCAGATGTTGGGCTGCAGTTGCATGGGGCCAAACCAGGGTTTGTAAGAATACTTTTTTGCCCTCATAAACCATTTTATCTAAGAAATACCCGTTACTGCCCTGCGTCACAAAAGGGGCCACTAAGGCTGCAGAGAAATCAGTGAGAATGTATTTGGCGTCTAAATCTTGTTTTATGTAATTTGGAAATGATTTGTAGTACTCGTGATCCGGCCCCAAATAATGGTCTAGTGCAATGAGCCACATGCTGTCTGTGACCACTACCCTATTTTGAATATCTAAGCCAGAGGTCAATGTACTCAAGGTATAGACTTTAGGCAAGTACAAGGCCTCATTGGACCCAGTCTTTAAGGAATTAAACAGCAGCTTAAAGTGTGCGTTCAAATGAGACAATTCACTGGTGGTCTCATTAAACGCACCAAAAACACGACTTATCTCTTTAGAAATTTGCTTTTCAACACTGTCTTTCAATTTGAATTCCCAAATACTATCGGGGGTTTGCTTTGGGAAAAAGAAAGGATACTCGTCCTTTAACCTCTTGAGATCAGACTCATTACTCGCTCCAAATTCAAGGTCAAATCGATGAATCGTTAAGACTTTTTCCAATGCCTTTACGTCACTTTCAAGCGCTTTGTCGTTACGGCAAGAAACTAAAAAAAAAGCACAGAAAAAACCCAGGATTACACCGTGGGAAAAAGAATTGGTCTTTTGCTTTAATATTCTCAAGGTAGGGCTTAATTTTATGGCTCAAAGTTAGTCGTTTTAAAATAAATCCACGCTTTATGCAGACAGAAAAAATCATTGATCACATTGTAAATTGGCTCAAAGAATACGCTCAAAAATCGGGTTCAAAAGGCTTTGTTATTGGGGTCTCTGGCGGAATTGATTCTGCAGTAACATCTACCCTTTGTGCCAAAACAGGACTGCCCCTGCTTTGCCTAAATATGCCTATTCACCAAGCAGAAAACCAACTAAACAGAGCTAGTAATCACGTGAACTGGTTGCAAAAAAATCATCTGAATGTTTCTGTGGAATCCGTAGCACTAACCCCTGTTTTTGATAGCTTAGTAGCGGCATTTCCAGCCGTGAAAAACGAAGAAGAGCGTTTTATGAGTCTCGCCAACACCAGAGCAAGGCTTAGAATGACTAGCCTGTATTACTTTGCCGCGCTTCACGGATATTTGGTTGCTGGTACAGGAAACAAAGTAGAAGATTTTGGCGTAGGATTCTATACCAAATACGGAGATGGAGGAGTAGACTTAAGCCCCATTGCAGATCTGCTAAAGACAGAAGTTTTTGCCCTTGGAAAAGCATTAGGGATCAATGAGGAAATCTTAGAAGCGGCACCTACGGACGGACTTTGGGGAGACCACAGAACAGATGAGGACCAAATAGGCGCTAGCTACCCTGAATTAGAGTGGGCTATGAAAATGCAAGACCTAGGAAAAAAATTAGCCCACTTCTCTGGACGTGAAGCTACCGTCTATGAAATTTATACCAGGCTTAACCGCAACAATCAGCACAAAATGAACCCTATCCCAGTTTGTGAAATTCCGAAAGAACTTCTTTAAAATCATCTAAATAAGCGCCAAACCGTAAATAGACAATAGGTTTTTAGCATATCTTCAGTATAAGAAATCAAATAATTTGTAGGAATTTACCTATAGTGCATGATTTTTTGTACATTTATTTTTTAATTCATTTTTCAAGAATCCCAAATCTTTAGAAAAATAAACCATGACAAATATACTTATTGCAGACGCGCATCCTATCTTGAGAATGGGACTGAGTATGGTGTTGAATAGTGCAGAAGAATTTTACTTACAAGATGCTGTTGCTTCTACCAGCCAACTTTTTAGCGCTATTGAAAAGCAAATTCCCCATATTGTTATATTGGAAATGGATATCCCTGAAATCAATGGAATTGCCACAATTAGAAGGCTTAAGAAAATAAACAGCAATATTAAAGTACTTATTTTTAGTAGTCAGCCAGAGTCTGTATACGCACTTAGTGCAGTTAGAGCTGGCGCCTACGGCTACCTTCCCAAAACAGCCAGAATAGATCAGATACTCACAGCGCTCACTCAAATTAGCCAAGGAAAAATTTACCTCACTAATACACTCACGGAGCAACTCAAAAAAGAGAAGTCAGGTGAAGAAGAAAAATCTATTTTCAGAAAATTATCGTCTCGTGAAATTGAGGTGCTAAAATTATTGGCCTCAGGAAAGAAAAATAAAGAGGTGGCAAATGGCTTAGACATTAATGAAAAAACAGTGAGTACTTACAAGGCCAGACTTATGAAGAAATTAAATGTCACTAATATAGTAGACATGCTTCAGCAAGCTAAAGCGCTAGAACTTTATTAGCAACACACAAGCCTTTCAAGCTTAAAAAGCGATCCTAATAAAGTATTGAAAGACAAAACCCTATTTAAGCCCTAAGAGTATACCCTCATTAAGAGAGCACCCTGTTTAATTTTTTATTCAATAAGGTATACAGCTGCAAATAAGACACCAACTCCTCTTTTACTTCACGATGGTCTTTTTCTATATCTCTAGTCGTCTCCTGCATAACCCCCATACGCTTTTTAATCAAGAAACACCTTAGGCTTAAAATGGTCTCCGTCACCAATTGAGACACTCCCAAAGCCTTGTTTTTTGGAAAAATATCTTTCTTCTCCCACTGTCCAAGTGAATACTTTTCCTCCTCCATTAATATAGACGATATGGCTGCTGAAAGTTCTTCTGACTGGTTTCTGATAAAAACCGTTAGGTCAAAATTTTCTGACTGATTAAAAGATTCTATGAGTTTAAAATAAATCCCTTTAAAATGGTCCTGTGTGAGTTCAATCTCATCTTCTTGCAGGTCTAAATAGACCTTTTCAAAAACTTTTTGTTCCACTTTTTTAGGGGTCAAAACCAATTCTCCAGCCTCGTTAGAGGCTAAAATCAAGTCCTCAAAAGTGGCTTTATGATTTCCATAAAGCAGTAAAATTTCAATGATTTTCTTCTCCAGTATCCACTGAACATTTAGCTTTTCTACCTCAGGGGTTTCTGGCTTAACTACTTTAAAACGCTCTTCTGCTGCAGCCCCATTTTTTTGCGCTACACCCTTAGCATTCGCTTCTTTTTTAGAGACTTGCGCCAAGGTATTATAAAGTACCTGCTCCGAAATATCCATAATTTGGGCACAAGACTGCAAATAGACTTCCCGCTGAATAGCATCTGGAATTTTAGCAATACTCCCTACAATATCTCGAATGGTTTCTGCTCTTTTTACGGGGTCGTTGGCCGCTTCTTTAACCAAGATAGAAGCCTTAAACTGTATAAAATCCTGAGATTCCCTCTCCAAATACGCACTAAGCACCTCTAAGGAGTGCTTTTTAGAAAAGCTATCCGGATCTTCTCCTTCAGGGAAAGTACAAATTTTCACATTCATTCCCTGCTCTAAAATAAGATCAATTCCCCTAATAGAAGCCCTGAGACCAGCAGCGTCCCCGTCAAAGAGCACCGTAATATTTTTAGTCAGACGGCTCAATAGCCTAATTTGATCAGATGTCAATGCCGTACCACTGGAAGACACCACATTGTGAATCCCGGACTGATGCATTTGAATCACATCCGTATAACCTTCTACCAAGTAGCAATTGTCCTGCTTCGCAATGGCTTGCTTAGCCATATATATCCCGTAGAGTACTTTACTTTTATTATAAATACCGCTCTCAGGAGAGTTCAAATATTTGGCCGCCTTTTTATCCTGCGTAAGGATTCTCCCGCCAAAACCAAGTACCCTGCCGCTCATAGAGTGAATAGGAAACATCACCCTGCCTTTAAAACGATCAAAAGTCTTAGCGGTGGCTTGCTCATTGGTTGGTTTAACGATAGTCAGCCCTGTAGCCTCCAAGTACTTTAAGTCATACTTTTTATCAATAGCTGCCTTAGTAAATCCATCCCATTCATCCAAGCAATAACCCAGTCCAAATTTCTTTATGGTTTCATCTGTAAACCCGCGCTCTCTAAAGTAAGAAAGCCCTATTGCCTGGCCTGCGGCCGATGCCCAAAGGATCTCTGAAAAATACCGCGCTGCAAATTCAGACACCAAATACATACTCTCTCTTTCATCCGCTGCCTCCTTTTGCTCGTCTGATTGAATGGTTTCTTCAATCTCAATTTGATATTTTTTGGCCAAGTAACGAATGGCTTCAGGATAAGTAAAGTGCTCGTGTTCCATGACAAAAGCCACCACATTACCTCCTTTTCCACTAGAAAAATCTTTCCAAATTTGTTTCACAGGAGAAACCATAAAACTCGGAGAGCGCTCATCTGTAAACGGACTCAGCCCCTTAAAATTAGCGCCAGATTTTTTTAGCTGAACAAAATCTCCAATGACTTCTTCAATTCTAGCGGTTTCGTAAACTTTATCTATGGTATTCTTTGAAATCAATTCAAATGCATTTAGTCCATAAAAGTAACAAATAAAGACCGCTTTAAAAAGGAATAAAAAAATGACTATTTTTCTCGCTCTACCACGAACCGAACCATGGTAATTAAAGCGCTTTTATAGGCGGAATCTGGATAGTCCGCTAATATTTCAAGGGCTTGTTCTTTGTAGGCATTCATTTGCGTGGTCGCATAGGAGAGCCCTCCAAGTTCTTTGACAAGTGCTATAAGCTCTTGCACCCTCTTTCTATCTGTATGGTGGTTTTTGACCGTATTAATCATCCACCTTTTTTGATCGGGATTCGCCTGCTGTAGCGCGTGAATTAATGGAAGGGTCATTTTTTGCTCTTTAATATCTATTCCTGTGGGTTTTCCAATAGATTGGGTCCCATAATCGAACAAGTCATCTTTAATTTGAAAAGCCATACCTATAAGGCTTCCAAATTCCCGCATCTTTTCTACCTCAACAGATCCAGGGCTTACAGAGGCTGCCCCCAATGCGCAGCAAGCAGCAATGAGTGTGGCCGTTTTTTGACGGATAATATGGTAATACACCTCTTCTGTAATATCTAACCTTCTAGCTTTTTCAATCTGTAACAATTCTCCTTCGCTCATTTCGCGAACAGCCACTGATATTATTTTTAAGAGATCAAAATCATCATTATCTATACACAATAACAAGCCTTTAGAGAGCAAATAATCTCCCACCAATACGGCAATTTTATTTTTCCAAAGAGCGTTAATGGAGAAAAAACCGCGGCGCTTGTCTGAACCATCTACCACGTCGTCATGCACTAAAGTAGCCGTATGAATAAGCTCTATCACAGATGCGCCTCGATAGGTGCGCTCATGAACGCTACCGCCAGAAAGCATTTTTGCAGTTAAAAACACAAACATGGGCCGCATTTGCTTCCCTTTCCTATTGACTATATAATAAGTAATCCTGTTAAGCAGGGCTACCTTTGAACTCATAGACTGAAAGAACTTTTCTTCGAAAAGAATCATTTCTTCTTCAATAGGCGCTTTTATTTGGTCTGTGATTTTCAAAAAATAGGGTGTTATGAAGCGAATTAACGCTAAGTAAAATTAGGCAATTCAGAGGAAACAACCCGAATATAATAGCACTAATTAATACCCTCGCTAAAGCATCAAAAATCCCCTTCAAGAACATCAATAATTCGCATGAAAGGCAAACCGAGGTCTACAATTTTCCCAAACCGCTATTAAAAAAAATAGCCCGGCGGAGCCGGGCTAAATAAATGGAATATTGAAGAAAATCTAGGCCAACATTGTCACTGGATTTTCTAAAAAGGCTTGTAGTGTTTGTAAGAAGGCTGCAGCGGTAGCACCGTCCACAGTTCTATGGTCACAAGCCAAAGTAACTTTCATTGTATTTCCAACCACTACAGCGCCACCCTTAACAACTGGCTTCTGAACAATTGCTCCTACAGATAAAATAGCAGAATTGGGTTGGTTAATTATAGAGGTAAACTCCTGAATGCCAAACATTCCAAGGTTAGATACTGTAAAAGTACTTCCCTCCATTTCAGCAGGCGTTAACTTCTTATCCCTTGCTTTTCCAGCTAGGTCTTTTACTGCAGCGCCAATTTGTGACAAACTCTGCTGGTCTGCAAAACGGACCACAGGCACCACCAAACCATCTGGAACAGCAACCGCAACACCCATGTGCACATGACTGTTAAAACGGGTAGTGTCTCCCTGCCAAGTCGTGTTAACTTGTGGGTGTTTTTTAAGTGCCATTGCAGACGCCTTTAAGACCATATCATTAAAAGACACTTTAGTGTCTGGCAGGTTATTTATTTGAGCTCTGGACGCCATAGCATTGTCCATAGCTATTTCTACCGTTAAGTAATAATGAGGCGCTGAGAACTTAGACTCCCCTAAACGCTTAGCAATCACCTTACGCATTTGAGAGTTTTTAACCTCAGTAAAATGCTCTTCTCCGGCGACCAATACCGGCGCTTGAGTAGAGGCAGGTACAGCTGAAGTAGCTGAAGCTGCTTGAGCGGCTACAGGAGTAAAACGTTCTATATCTACTTTTACGATTCTACCTTGCTCTCCAGAACCTTTCACTTCTGACAACGAAATTCCTTTCTCTTTAGCTAATTTTTTTGCCAAAGGCGATGCGAAAATTCTTCCTGTCTGAACAGATGTATTTTCCGCAGCCACTGGAGCTTTTGGTGCTGGCGTAGCCACTGGCGTAAATGCTGCTTCATTTGCCGCTACGGGAGCAGATGCAACTGTTGTAGCAGCCGCAGGAGCAGATGCTGGGTTAAGTGCTGCTGAGATATCGGCCCCATTTGGGCCAATAATAGCTAATAAAGAATCTACTGGCGCAGCTTCTCCTTCTTGAATACCAATATGTAAAAGTGTTCCAGTGTTAAAAGACTCAAATTCCATAGTGGCTTTGTCGGTCTCAATTTCTGCTAGAATATCTCCTTCTTCAATGACATCACCTACTTTTTTAAGCCATGTAGCTACTGTTCCCTCTTCCATAGTATCTGAAAGTCTAGGCATATTAACCACAATAACTCCTTCTGGCAAAGTCGCAGCTGTTGCTGGAGCTGTTGTTGCAGCTGGAGCGGCTGCTTCGGCTACGCTGGCCTCAGAAGCCTCTTGTGCCGCTGGAGCACCACCAGACAATAAAGCGCTAATATCTTCTCCTTTTTCGCCTATAATGGCTAAAAGAGCGTCTACAGGTGCCGCATCTCCTTCTTGAATCCCTATATGAAGTAAAGTTCCTTCATTAAAAGATTCAAATTCCATGGTCGCTTTGTCAGTTTCAATTTCTGCTAGAATATCTCCTTCAGAAATAACGTCTCCAACTTGTTTTAACCATTTTGCCACAGTACCTTCTTCCATGGTATCACTCAGCCTGGGCATGTTTACTACTATTGCCATATCTCTTATTTATGTGGTAAAAATGGATAATCTTTTTGCTCGTACACCATGTCGTACAATTGCTGTACTGGTGGGTAATCTGAAGCCTCTGCGAAGTCTTCACATTCTTTCACTAAATCTTTAACTCTCTTATCGATAGCTTTAATCTGAGCGTCAGTAGCGTATTTTTTCTTTTTAATCACATCGAGTACTTGAGTGATAGGGTCAATTTTCTTGTACTCCTCTACCTCATCTTTAGTCCTGTAATGCTGTGCGTCTGACATGGAGTGACCTCTGTATCTATAAGTTTTCATTTCTAAAAACGTTGGTCCACCACCACTTCTGGCGCGTTCCACTGCCTTACTCACTTCTTCTGCTACTTTGACAGGATCCATTCCATCTACAGGCCCACAGGGCATTTCGTAGCCAAGACCTAGTTTCCAAATATCTGTACTGTAAGAAGTTCTCGCAACAGAAGTACCCATGGCGTAGCCGTTGTTTTCACAGATAAAAACTACTGGCAATTGCCACAACATAGCCAAGTTAAACGTCTCGTGAAGCGATCCTTGTCTCACTGCACCATCTCCCATATAACAAAGTGTCACGCCATTTTGTTTAAAGTACTTGTCTGCAAATGCCAAACCAGCACCTAATGGAATTTGACCACCTACAATTCCGTGACCACCATAAAAACGGTGCTCTTTAGAAAAAATGTGCATAGATCCACCCATACCTTTAGAGGTACCGGTTACTTTTCCATATAATTCAGCCATAACTTTTTTGGGATCTACTCCCATTCCAATAGGCTGAACGTGATTTCTGTAAGCAGTGATCATTTTATCACAAGTCAAATCCATTGCGTGCAATGAACCCGCTAGAACGGCTTCTTGGCCATTGTAAAGGTGAAGGAACCCTCTTACTTTTTGCTGGATGTAAACGGCAGCTAATTTGTCCTCGAACTTTCTCCAGAACAACATGTCTTCATACCACTTAAGGTAAACCTCTTTAGTTACTTTTTTCATATACTTATATTTATATGTATTCCGTTGGATGGAAAGCAAAAATACAGATAAAATGGCTTCTGCAAAAAAGATTGCTGAAAAAGATAGCACAAAAGCGACATTAAAATACCGATCGGTATTTTAAACATTTTAAGTGATTGACGTTTAATTGATTAATTACAAATTAAGCTCAAATTTATTTTAAAAATTTAGCACTAAATGCGAAGGGTAGTAGGTCTAGAACACTGTTACAACATACAATTTTCCCACTAGCACCCATAAAAATAATAGGAATTGAAGTAGATTGTTTCTGCTGGTATTCCGCGAGAGTTTGCCTACAATTCCCACAGGGTGAGGCAGGTGTTTCTGAGGGATCCAAATGGGTGTTGGCGGTCACTGCTATGGCTTTGATTGGAACACCTGGATATTGGGCTGAGGCATAAAAAATAGCCACTCGCTCTGCGCAAAGTCCTGAAGGATAGGCAGCATTCTCTTGATTATTCCCTCTTACAATAACGCCATTGTCCAACAATACAGCTGCCCCTACGCTGAAATTTGAATAAGGTGCATAAGCATTGGCTCTGGCCAAAACGGCTTCCTGCATTAGGGATTGAAAAGATGGACTTAGTTCCTCGAGGGTCTCAAAAAGGGAGTATTCAAAAGTATGGGTTTGCACAGGCATAGATTTTTTTAATTAGGGGAGTTAAATGACAAGGAAAACCTCAAAGTGTTCTCTAGTGGGTTTCTGACTTGTGCCGTAGAAAAAAGATAAGACAAATCTATTTGAAAATTTTTAAATGCAACTCCCGTGCCTAAGGAAAAAAACCGTCTGGATCCTGTAAATTGGGACTCTGTAAAATATCCTGTTCTAAGCATGAATATTTTTCTCAATGTATATTCCAAGCCAATTCCTAGGCGCCACTCTTTGAGTTCGTCTGAAAGACCTCCTGGGGCATCTGAAAAAGAATCTAATATACCACTGACAAAATCTAATTCTTGAAACTCAGCTAAGTCTGCGCTATCTATGACTCCGTCTTCATTGTAATCTTGAGGCATAGGGACTAGGAATTTATTTAAATCAATAGAAACGGCTAACATGCTGTTGGGACCATAAATAAAATCATACCCTAAGCCCAACCCCAAATTAGAAGGTAAAAAATCTTCCTGACCATTGGCATCATAAGCAATTTTAGGCCCTAAATTTGAGATATTCAATCCCCACCTCCACCTGCCGTCAAAGGCTGGAAAAGCTTTTATATCTCCCTGGTAAAAGGCAGAAACATCTACTGAAAAACTGCTTGCAGCCCTGCTGTCTATACTGGTCTCTTGTGGAAATTTTAAATTAGATCTAATAAAACGTCCAGCCACCCCCATGCTCATTCTTGGAGATAGCTTTAAAGCATAACTACCATCTATAGCTATTTCATTGGGCTTTGTGATCACTCCTGGGTCCGAAGCAAACTGCCTTAATTCTATGGCTCCTAAGGTAAAATACCGCAGGCCTAAAGAAAAAGCCGAGCGGTCCGTTGGTTTTTTAAAATAGTATCCGCTTAAAAGCGCTATATCTGAAATAATACTCTCTAAGTAAGGCGTGTATCCCAAACCAATTCCTGATTTTTTATCAGAAAAAACATATTTTGAGGCATTCCATTGCATGGAAAAAGCATCTGGAGCTGTAGCCACACCAACGTCTCCCATTCCTGAGGACCTGGCATCGGATGCAATATTCAAAAAAGGTACCGCAGTTGTTATCACGGAATTTTGCTCCTGAGACAATGCCTTGGAAAAACCTAAAAAAGTAAATAAAATAACAATGAAAGATTTCATAAAGGATTTAAAAAACTAACGTAACTATACGGTAAATATTGCAGAAATAATAGTAGTAAAATTACTTTTTAAATAAAATACAATATTCTTTAAAGTAATTCTTTGGTCAAATGAACAATAAATTACATGAAAATGGGTTCTAATAACACAGAAATGAGATAAAATTTTATTGAATACACTCTAGACTCTCTAATCTATATTATATTTGTAGGGACAATGCGAAATTATGAAAATTAACTATCAATACTTTAGTCTCTGCCTTATGGCTTTGACGCTTATAAATACCTCTTGTAAAAAATCTGCTACAAGCAGCTCTGTTTCTAGAGGAACTGGCTGGAAAATAGACAACTACAAGACGTTTAAAGAACAAGAAACAGCTCCAGGATTGGTTTTTGTAGAAGGGGGTACCTTTACAAAAGGTAAAGTCCAAGACGACATTATGAAGGATTGGAATAATACACCAAGCCAACAACATGTTCAATCTTTCTACATGGATGAGACTGAGGTCACCAATGGTATGTATTTGGAGTACTTAAATTATTTAAAAAAAGTATACCCTCCAGAAAATCCTAAATTTAAGGGTATTTACAACGGAGCGCTTCCAGACACCTTAGTTTGGAGAAACAGACTTTCTTATAACGAAGACTTAGTCATTAACTACCTTAGACATCCTGCGTATAGTGAATTTCCTGTTGTTGGAGTAAGCTGGATTCAGGCAAACCAATACGCAAAATGGAGGACCAATAGAGTTAATGAGGCTATTTTAGAGCGCGAGGGGTTCCTTTCCAAGGACGCCAGATACGCTCCATTAAACGGTAATGCCGCTGCGTTTAACACAGAAGCATACCTCAACGTACCCAATTCTACTTATGGAGGTCAAATAGATTCCCTTCAAGGAAGAATGCAAAAAGACACTATAGCTGTTTATGCAAAACTAAGCAGCGGTATTTTATTGCCTTCTTACAGACTTCCTACAGAAACAGAGTGGGAATATGCCGCTCAAGCGCAATCTGGAGACAGAGAATACAACAATTACAAAGGGAGGAAAAAATACCCTTGGGATGGTGAATACACCAGAAATACAGACAAAAGAGGTGTTGGTGATCAATTGGCCAATTTTAAAATAGCCAAAGGGGATTATGGTGGTATTGCTGGGTGGTCAGACGACGGTGGCGCTGTGACTGTTGAAACTAAATTTCATGCCCCAAATAGTTTTGGACTTTATGGCATGGGTGGAAATGTAGCCGAGTGGGTTGCAGACGTATATAGACCAATAGTAGACGACGAAATTAGTGACTTTAATTACTTTAGAGGAAATGTTTTTAACAAGGCAGCTATTGGAAAAGATGGGAAAATAAAAGTCGCTATAAATGAGGTAGATTTTGACACCTTACCGAATGGAAAAATTATTGCAAAAACCCTACCTGGCGAAATTGAGAAAACAGCCCTAGATCAAAACGACACCTACTTAAGGTCAAATTTTTCTGAAAGCGACAACCGTGGCTATAGAGATGGAGATTTGGCTTCTTCAAGACAATATTACGAGAGGGTATCTGATGATAAACCTAAAAGGAACATGTACAATTCTCCTCAAAATAGTGTCACCACAAATGAGAATGGTGAAATGGTTAGAAACTATGACAATTCAGATTACAGAAGCACTTTAATCAGTGATGAAGTAAGGGTCTATAAAGGAGGGTCATGGAAAGACAGGGCTTTTTGGTTAGATCCAGCGCAAAGAAGGTATCTGCCTCAATATATGGCCACGGATTTTATTGGATTTAGATGTGCTATGTCAAGAATTGGCAGTAAATCTAAAATTCAGAATAAGACACCAAAAAACAAGCGTACTAAATAATTTTCATGGAGATCTCATCACTCCACGAGCTATTTCTGAAAAACAGAACTGTTTCTACGGACAGTAGAAAAATTGAAAAAGCCTGCCTGTACTTTGCTTTGTCTGGTGAGCATTTCAATGGAAATGAATTCGCTGTAGAGGCTCTCGAAAAAGGCGCCTCTTATGCTATTGTAGACAATCCATCGCTCAAAGAAGTTGCAGGGTGTATTTATGTAAAAAACACCTTAGAAACCCTACAAAAACTTGGGACGTATCACAGGAATTATTGCAAGGCAACCGTGATTTCTTTAACAGGAAGTAACGGAAAAACAACTACAAAAGAGCTTATTTACCAAGTCCTGCAAACCACCTATAAAACGATTGCTACCAAAGGAAACCTTAACAATCATATTGGTGTTCCGCTAAGTCTTTTGAACATAAAAGAAGATACTGAATTTGCAGTCATAGAAATGGGTGCTAACCACCAAAAAGAAATTGCTTTCTTATGTGAATTAGCGCAACCGGATTTTGGGTGTATTACCAATTTTGGCAAAGCACACTTAGAGGGTTTTGGCGGAGTTCAAGGGGTTATAAAAGGAAAAAGTGAGCTGTATCAATTTTTAAAAGCTCATAACAAAACCATACTCTACAATAGTGAAGATCCCATACAAACTGCTGCAATAAGTGAATACCCATACGGAGTTTCTTTTGGAAACAATCAAGAGAACACATACCAGACCAACCATCTTGAAAGCAATACTACTGTGAGTTTAGCATTTCAAGGAACCTCAATAAATACCTCCCTGTACGGCGCATATAATGTAACAAACTGTATGATAGCAGCGAGCATAGGTCGCTTTTTTGACGTTGAGATGAATGACATAAAATATGCTATTGAAACCTACGAGCCCAATAATAACAGGTCTGAACTAAAAAAAATTGGGCAACATCAGGTAGTTTTAGATGCCTACAATGCCAACCCTAGCAGTATGGAAGTGGCTATTAAACATTTCTCAAACTTGTCTCATCCCGCTTTAAAAAATAAAATAGTTATACTAGGAGATATGTTTGAACTGGGAGACACAGCCGCTCAAGAACACCAAGCCATTGTCAATCAGCTAGAACTTTCCAAAATAGATCATATTGTTTTAATAGGTGCTTTATTCCATAACACAAAAAACGGTTTTGAAAGCTACGACAATTTTGAGGCTTTTAAACAAAAGAACAGCCCCTTCAAATCTGATCCTTCACTTATACTAATTAAAGGATCTAGAGGGATGGCTTTGGAAAGAGTACTTCCTTTACTAGAAGGATAAGTATTTATTAAGAGTCTGTCCTAAAAGCATATATCTGAGAAAAGGCACTATTTTCTCCATCCGAGCTTTTCACCCTCCAATAGTACACTGTATCCTTTTCTGCACTTACTTCTAAACTAGTTTCTGTAATGCTTGAGGCAACAGGCTCTTGTAATCCATCTACCTGATCCATATAAACGGTATATGTTAAGGCATCTCCATCTGGATCTTCCCCACTCCAACTCAATGATATTTTTCCATCCTCACTCACGCTAACAGTTGCTCCAGAGGCTGGCGATACTAACTCTGTTGGAAAAGGCGCATAGTTCTCCACCCCATCACCTGCCAAATAAAACTTCCAAGTAGGACTTTGTGCTGTTTCATTAGTCCCTGTTGCCTTAGAAATTACTTGCCATGAATACGGCATACCCTTTTCTAATGTGACCGATCTTTCTGTACCATCAATATTATTGACAACGCTAATCCCTTGGGTGTCTGTATTGGTAATTCTCAAATCATACACAGTAGCATTAGTTGCCGCAGCCCATTGAAACAATACAGTGCTTAGAGTGTCTGAAACATCTGTCCCTGTTTCACAAACCTTATTGTTTTCTGGAAGACTTAATGCAGCTGAACTTGGTGCTGGAACAGTAACTGGTGGAGGAGTGGGTGTTGGAGTTGGGGTTGGCGTAACCGAAATCCCATCACCGTCTCCACCACTACTGCAAGACAACATTAAAGCGAGTACTAAAAAAGTGTAAGTAGAATAGTGGCTTATGCGTCTCATAATTTTATAACTTTAAAAGATTCATTAACTGTTTTACCAATCCCTGTAACAATATATAAACCAGATTTAAATCTACCCATAGGCAATTGTATGGTCCTTGAAGCACCTATTTTATGCGTCCCTCTGTACAAGTTTGAACCACTGTCAGAAAATATTTCTAACGCAATCTCTTCATCCGTACCAGGTATGGTAATATTTAGATCACTTGCCACTGGATTAGGGAAATATCTGAGTTTTTCACTCAAAAACAATACTTCTTCAAAAACCCCCTGGCAGTCTAGAGGCGTAGTGACCTTAATCACATTTTTACCAGCCTTAAGTGGGGCGCTAAAATAGTTGGAGTGAGAGGCCATCATGACTCCATTTACTTCAACATAGTACACTTCTGAACCACTCAAATTCAATTGAGCACTTTTTGAAAAATAATCTATCTGTGCTTTACCCTGTAGCGGATCCGGTTCACTAATCTTAGCCTCAAAAGATTGCAAGTAACCTTCTTGCTCCGCAATGCTAATATTGATCGTATAAATACCCACCTCTAAATCTTCTAAAAGAATCGTATGTTCATTGTCTGAAGATAGACTGTATGTAGTCTCCACACCAGAAATACCTAACTGGTAAGTATATGATGTATTTGAAGCACTTACAGCAATCTTTCCATTGTTAGACCCTATACAACTCGCAGAAACAGTCTTCACGGAATAGTTGCTTACAGGTAGTGAAAACAACACACAACCATTTAAATCTACCACAGAACCCTCAGGGGTATCTGGACAGTTGTCATTAATATCTGCCACACCATCACCGTCTGTATCTACGTATTCCTTACTGACAATTTGAATCTCGTCAAAATCTTTAAATAAAACATCTTTGGCGGTAGTAGGACCACCACCCATCCATTGGTTAATTAGTGAAGTATACACTTGCCTAAAATCAAATTCAGATTCAAGGTTGTCTTGCCAAGTAATATTGCTAGGAATATTTGGATTACTCCCAAGAACAGAGGCGTCTACTTTATTTCCAAAAACAAACATAGGCGCGGCAGTTCCATGATCGGTGCCATTAGAGCCATTAGAAACAATCGTTCTTCCAAATTCAGAAAAAGTCATGGTTAACACATCATCCGAACGACCCAGGGCATCTAAATTTTTCATAAAGGAAGTAACCGCATCGTTGAGTTCTTTTAATAAATAAGCATGTTGGCCCTTTGTATTGTCTGAGCTGTCTACCTGTGTATCATGGGTGTCAAACCCCCCTAACTCAACCATATAAATTCTAGTGTTCAACCCTCCTCCAATCAATCTACTTGCAATTTCTAATTGCTGCCCAATATTAGTATTGGGGTAATCAAAAGAATTGCTGACAGACTCATATGCCTTCTTTACTTCTAAACTATACAAGTTAGATTGTTTGGCTATGAGTTGTAAATACTTTAATTTTTCTCCTTTCTTATCCGACGGATACTCATTGTCAAACTCAT
>CAKZOR010000128.1 GCA_937136755.1 uncultured Flavobacteriaceae bacterium
GCTCCCCCTCTTGGGCTCGAACCAAGGACCCTCTGATTAACAGTCAGATGCTCTAACCAACTGAGCTAAGGAGGAGTGTCGCGTGCAGCGTTTGCTACATTAGCGGGTGCAAATATAAATGTTTTTTCTAATCTTCAAAACAAAAAAACAGCTTTCTCTATTTAAAAATTAATTTGTAGAGATCATTCCCGTTAGCAAACAGTAAAAGTCCCATTAAAATAAAGAATCCTACCATCTGAGCGTATTCTAAAAACTTGTCCGAAGGCTTGCGACCAGAGATCATTTCGTAAAGTAAAAACAACACATGACCTCCGTCTAAAGCGGGTATTGGAAGAATATTCATAAAGGCCAATATCACAGACAATAAAGCGGTAGTGCCCCAGAAGGCTTGCCAATCCCATACATCTGGGAATAGTCCGCCAATGGCTGCAAAACCACCCACCCCTTTGTAGGCACCAGTCTCTGGATTAAATATTTTCTTGAGTTGCTTTACATAAGAACCCAGTGTAGTAACTCCCCTATCTATTCCCACAGGAATAGATTCTAGGAGTGAATAGCTCTTGGTTTCTATTTCCATAAGGCCTTTGTCTACAAATTGCTGCATGGTCAGGCTTTGTAAAGCCACCCCTAAAGCGGCAGAATCACTTACCTGAGCCATTAAACTCGTTTGTGACCCATTGGCACGCGCTACTAATACAGACACCTCTTGGCCCTTGTTTTTCGCCAAAATATCTTTGGCTTGGTCCAAGTAATAAGCAGTTTCGCCGTTTATGCTAAGCACCTGATCCATGGGCTGAAAATCTACCTCCGGATTGACCACATGATCTGGATCGTGACCAGACACCACAAAAGGTTGACGCATAGCCAAGAAACGCATGCGATCTGGATTGTCTAGTAAAGTTTCAATAAAATCTACTGGAATCTCCAGGTCTTGTAATGCACCCTCCCTTTCAATAGTAATGGTATTCCCATTGACAATCTCTAAGAAAATACCCCTAAAGGTTTTTATAGAATTTCCGTCTACAGCTATAATTCTGTCGCCTGTTTGAATACCTAATTTTTCACCAATCTCTTGATCGGTTACTTGGTAACCATCCTTTACGCTTTCGTTGGGAATATACTGCTCCCCGTAAGAAAAAGCCATGCCAATAAAAATCAATACCGCCAAGACAAAGTTCACTGTGACCCCACCAAGCATAATAATCAAACGCTGCCAGGCTGGTTTAGAACGAAATTCCCATGCTTGTGGTTCTTGCTTCATGGCCTCGGTGTCCATGCTTTCGTCAATCATTCCTGAAATTTTCACATAACCTCCTAGAGGAAGCCAGCCTATTCCATATTCTGTCTCTCCAATCTTCTTTTTAAACAGAGAAAATTTTACGTCAAAAAAGAGGTAGAATTTTTCTACCCTAGTCTTAAATAATTTAGCCGGAATGAAATGGCCCAATTCGTGAAGGACTATTAAAAGGGAAAGGCTAATAAAAAATTGTATGGCTTGTATGGCAATTGGACTCATATGTGGTTTTATAAAGGGTCAAAAATACACTATTAAGAACGGGTAAAAAAATATGACACCGTCTCATGAGGCAATTTTAAGAATTAATTAATACCCGCAGCTGCATGAAACTTTGTCGCTTCTTAAAGGATGCCTTACCTTTGTAGGTGCAAACTCTATTTTGTTTCCCATGAAAAATTACTTTTTGGCTTATAAAAAGTTTTGGATGGCATTTTTCGCGCTTTCAGCTGTGATCTTATACTTGTTTTACAACGCTTTAAAGCCCAAAAGAATACTCCCCATATACCAACCAAGCATGGTAAATACAGAATTGGTAGACACTACGGTTCAGTACATTAGAAAGTACCACAGCATTCCTGACTTTTCCCTGGTGAATCAGTTGGGAGACACCATTACCCAAGACACTTTTAAGGATAAAATATACATTGCAGATTTCTTTTTTACTACTTGCCTCACTATTTGTCCCATCATGACAGGGCATATGGGTGAGATCCAAGAAGTATTAAAAGACCAAGAAGACGTGCTGCTGTTGTCTCATTCGGTGACACCTGTTCGAGACTCTGTTCCTGTACTTTACCAATACGGTATAGAAAAAGGCGTCAATCCAAAAAAATGGCACTTGGTTACCGGACCCAAAAAAGACATCTATGACTTGGCTAGAAAATCTTATTTGGTGGCCAAAGATGAGGGCGGTAGCGGTCCTTTTGACCTAGTTCACACAGAGAATTTTGTGCTTATAGACAAGCAAAAAAGAATTAGGGGGTATTATGACGGCACAGATCCAGCTGCTGTACAAACACTATTAGAAGATTTAAAAGTACTTCAGAAAACCTATGCAGAGATAGCGGCTAACAAATAAGTCCTTTTAAATAGCTAAAAAAACAATCCTTATCCTGTTCTAACTTATTTAATTGATGTATTTTTGGCTTACTTATAATCAATCTAAATAAACATTGGAGCGAACAGTAGCCCATCTTAAGCGAGGAGAAAAAGGAATTATTCAAGAGTTCCCAGACAATTTTCTGCCCATCAAACTCCTAGAATTAGGCTGTTTACCCGGCAATGAAATAGAACTGATTCAAATAGCTCCCCTCAAAGACCCACTCTATGTAAATGTAAACGGATCTCATATTGCCATTAGGCGAGACGTTGCTGCCAAAATATTCATTAAAACTATTTAGGAATGAGCAAGCGATTGAATGTAGCCCTTATTGGAAATCCAAATACAGGAAAAACATCTGTTTTTAATCAGCTCACCGGACTGAATCAAAAAGTAGGTAACTATCCAGGCATTACAGTAGAAAAAAAAGAAGGTATTTGTAAATTAAACAGAGGCGTTAAAGCGCATATTATTGACCTTCCGGGAACATACAGCCTCAACACCACTTCATTAGACGAGAGTGTGGTTATTGAGCTATTGCTCAACAAAAACGACAAAGATTACCCAGACGTAGCTGTTGTCATTACAGATGTAGAAAACCTAAAGAGAAACTTACTGCTCTTTACGCAGATCAAAGACCTGAGGATTCCGAGTATTCTAGTGATTAATATGGCAGACAGAATGCCCAAAAAAGGGATTAGTCTAGATATTCCTGCTCTAGAAGCTGCGCTAGATACTAAAATTGCCTTGGTCAGCACCAGAAAACAAACCGGTATTGACAGCCTTAAAAGTTATATTGCAGATTACAAAAGCCTATCCGACAAACCCATTACAGAAACCGAAAGGATAGATCCTGCATATTTTGACAAATTAAAAAACACCTTCCCCAAAGAAGATCTGTACAAATTATGGCTCGTGATTACACAGGATGTGAATTTCACCCCCATAGAAAAAAACCAAACACCAGATACCTCTAGTTTTACCACTAAGTCCAAAGTAGATTTAAAAAGACTACAACAGCGAGAAACCATCCTGAGGTACCAATTTATAAACGATGTCCTTAAAAAAGGATACCAAGTAGACGCCTTTGCTGCCAAAGGCTTAAGAGCTTCTTTAGATAAAATACTCACCCACCACATATTTGGATACCTGATCTTTTTTATTATACTGATCAGTATATTTCAAGTGATTTACGACTGGAGTAATATTCCAATGGATTTTATTGATGGCTTTTTTGCCCATGCGAGTAATTGGGTAAAAACAAATTTACCTCCAGGTGCATTCACAGACTTACTGGCTGAGGGCGTGGTAGCAGGAATTGGTGGGATTGTCATATTTATTCCACAAATTGCTTTCTTATTCTTATTCATTTCACTGCTAGAAGAAAGTGGTTATATGAGTAGGGTAGTCTTTTTAATGGATCGCGTTATGCGTCCTTTTGGTTTGAGCGGGAAAAGTATTGTGCCGCTTATTTCCGGAACAGCATGTGCCATTCCTGCGGTTATGGCTACCAGAACTATTGAGGATTGGAAGGAACGACTCATCACTATATTAGTTACACCATTTACTACCTGCTCTGCCCGTTTACCGGTCTATTTGATCATCATTGGCCTAGTTATTCCAGAAGGAACTTTTCTGGGACTGAGCTATAGAGCGCTCACACTCATGCTTTTATACTTGATTGGTTTTGTAGCAGCAATTTTAGGGGCTATGGTACTCAATAAGGTGCTGAAGTTTAAAAAACGCCATTTTTTCGTCATTGAAATGCCCAATTACAAGCTCCCCTTACTCAAAAATGTTGCGATTACCGTAGGGGAAAAGACTAAGAGTTTTGTATTTGGCGCAGGAAAAATAATCTTAGCCATTTCTATTGTCTTATGGTTTTTAGGATCAAATGGACTTTCTGATAATTTTAAACAGGCAGACCGAGTTGTGGCAGAAAAAATAGCCCAAGAGGGTTTTACACCATTTAATCAAGCCAATATTCTAAGTGGGGTACAAGATGCAGCTATAGCATACGACTCCTTAGGTATAACAATGGAAAAAAGCCAATGGTTGGCGCTTGAAAAAGAACGTCTGGAAGCAACCGCATTAAACCAAGAAATTGCCAGCTTTAAACTGGAGAATTCTTATATGGGCTATCTAGGAAAAGCCATTACACCCATTGTGGCTCCATTGGGCTACGACTGGAAAATTGGTATTGCTGTACTGACGTCTTTTGCAGCGCGTGAGGTATTTGTGGGTACCTTGGCTACCATTTATGCCGTAGGAACAGATGAGGTAGACACCATTCAAAATAGAATGGCAGCGGAAACCAACCCGCGTACTAAAGGAAAATTATTTAACCTAGCTTCAGGAGTCTCTCTCATGCTTTTCTACGCTTTTGCCATGCAGTGTATGAGTACACTAGCCGTAGTAAAAAGAGAAACCAATTCTTGGTACTGGCCTAGCATACAATTTGCTTTCATGAGCGGCTTGGCTTACTTAGTCGCATTAATCGCTTATCAAATATTAAAATAAATGAACCTACTCCAAGACATACTCACTTATACCTGTGTTGCAGCAGCCACAGGGTTTTTGGCAATTAAATGGTTCTTTCCGAGACTACTTAAAAGCAAAAAAAGTGGTGGCCAAAAAAAATGTGGCACAGATTGTGGTTGTTAAAAAGGTATTAAAACAGGCATAAAGTTTAATTAAATTGAGTTTTTTGTAACATTTAATCTCCAATGTAGTCATAGAAAAAGTACTATGTTTAGTCAAAGGATGTAAATTTAATCACCTTAAAACCAATCGAATGCCATCTATACTATTAAGAGTAATACTTCTCATCCTAAGTCTTATTAGTAGTTTATTTCTACATGCCCAAACAGCAGACCCGCTTTCAAAAAACCACACTGAGCAGGATTCATCTGCTAAAAAGATATCTCAACGACTCCAAAGAGAAACCCTTTCCAGTGTGCTACTAGACTCACTCACCAAATCACCCATTGCATACGCCAGTATTGTGCTCAAAAACAATCAGGGTGTTATTACCAATGAAGAAGGGGCTTTTAGCATTCAATTGCCCCAAGATATGCAGTTATCTGACTCTGTTACAGTGTCTTCTATGGGCTACGAGAAAAAACAATTTCTCCTTTCAGCAGTAGGAGATACCTTATTGATCGCTTCTAAAGAAATTGTACTCAATGGCGTTATTGTAAGCAATAAAAACCTGAATGCCCAAGAGATTGTCCTTAAGATAAAAGAAAAATTATCCCAGAATCACCCACAAAAGCTCACCACTAAAAGGCTGTTTTTTAGGGCTTCTGAAACCCAATATATGAGCAAAATGGATGTGGATTTTAAAAAATCTAGCATTGGAGCGCTCAACGAAAAATTTATTGACTCCGTCATGGGTCTCATTCCTAGAAACGGAGCTTACTTCACGGAAATCCTCGCAGATTTACACGGAGACTATACCGAAAAAAACCAAAAAATAAAGCTCATTAAAGCCTCTAAATTATACGATAAAGAGAATGAAGTAAGTTTTGAGGGTATTGAGAAAAAATTCGATGAGATCTTTGAACAAAATGTTAAAAAAGACTCTTACCTCAAGGTAAAATCAGGTTGGTTTTCTACCAAGGTTTCTTCGGATGAATTGTTCTATAAGGAAGCTGCTATAGACAGCAGCAATGTGGCTTTATTAGATTCCCTTGCTGCCTTAAAAAAAGAACAAGAACTTAAACGAAAAGAAAGTTTTGCCAGTTATAGGAAAAACAGAATGGGGCGTTTATTTAAAAGACTTTTCTTTAATGAAGACAGTCCATTTGACTTTTTATTTAAAGACAATAGGTATGAGATTCGCTTGGAAGACTTTACCTATTTAGGTGCCCTACCTGTATATCAATTGCGTTTTACCTCTAAAGGCCGCTCAGACTACGACGCTGTATTGTATGTAAATGCAGACGACTTTGGCGTAGTTCGTTTGGACTTTAAAAACAGTCAAATCTTAAAGAAGGTGAAACTTTTAGGTTTCTCGTATGTGAACTATCTCAGCGAGGGGAAAGCATTTTTTACCAAAAGGGAAGACCTGGGGTACCAATTGAGCTATTTAGAGGAAACCGCTGCAGAAAAAGTGGGAATTAAAAGGCCCATAAAAATCATAGAGAAGAACAAAAACACCCGAGGTAGGAGAAAACAAAACGAACTTATTGTAGCCATAGATTTTGAGATCAACAGCCAGAATAAGAATGAAATTGTTGTTTTTAGCCACAAGGCCATTGATCAGGAAGCCTTTAAAACCATCAAAGAAGACAATAAGATACTACCCACTTATTTGCCTAAATACGATCCAAATTTCTGGGAGGGATACAATATTATTGAACCCAATACAGCCATAAAGTCCTTTTCCGCCGCATCCCAAACTAAGCCCAACAATTAAATAATATGGGCAATATAGGTGTAGGCTAAAAGCGCCCATCCTATAGTAAGTAACAAGCCTCCTAGGGGTGTAATTGGTCCTAAAAAACGGGCTTTTTTACCAAAAACAGCAGCAAGGACTAAACCGTAAATGGAGAAAGAAAACAGAAAAGTACCGATCAAAAAACAGCCTACAATATAATCTTCTACAGGACTGTTATAGCTAAAATTATATCCCAATACCAAGAGTAAAATGGCATGAAACAACTGGTATTTTACCGCTGTCTCGAAACTGGCCAGCTGGCTGGCCGATGCCTTTTTCTTTAGCCAATGCGCCCCAAAAGCGCCAAAAACAACAGATAACATGCCCAGCAGAGCGCCTAAAAATTGTGTGAGTAAAACAGCCATAGTAATTAAATTTTTGAGGTTTTATGTGCAGTAAAAGTACTGTTTACACTGCGCTAATTATTTTCTAAGGGAATTGAGAGGACTTTATTTTCTCCTGCTGTTAGGGTGAAAGCACAGGCTTTAAAACTCGGAGGACCAAAGGTACGCAATTGAGCATTTGAAAAACCCAGAGGTTCTTTAGGAATACCCAACCAGTTTTTATCCATTGCACCATTGTCATTCTGATCTTGATACAAGGCTATAGCATAAACACCTGCAGGAAGGGAGTCTATCACTACTGTGGTGGTTCCTATTGTAGCGGGAACTACTTTGCTGGCAAAAACCTCCTTGAAATCTAAAAAATTCGCTTCACTGTCATAGAGCGCAATACGCATGACCCCCGAGGGTGCTTTAACCTCCTGCACTTGGAGGTGAAGTGTGGCAGAAGGGGAAAGCTGATTTTTAGGGAACAAGCATAAAAGCATCGGCCCTAGGGCCAAGAAAAACCATTTCATAGCAAAAGTCTTTTTTACAAATATAACTGCTAATCGTTAGAATGGCTAACCCAATCCAACATCTAAGGTCATCATGATAATAAAGCCCCCTATAAAACCCATTGTGGCAATGTCTGTGTGCTTGTCTTGCTGGGTTTCCGGAATAACTTCTTCTACCACAACAAAAATCATAGCCCCTGCTGCAAAGGCCAAGGCATAAGGCAGTATAGGCTGAAAGGTCATTACCGCCCAAGCGCCTAAAACTGCAGCAATAGGCTCTACAAGCGCAGAGGCCTGGCCGTACATAAAACTTTTTCGTCTGGAGAGTCCTTGGCGTCTCAGCGGCATGGCTACTGCAAATCCTTCTGGGAAATTTTGTAGGCCAATCCCCAATGCTAGGGCTACTGCTCCGCCAATAGTGGCACCGTCAAAACCAGCTGCTACACCACCAAAAAGCACCCCAACAGCCAAGCCCTCTGGAATATTGTGCAGTGTAATAGCTAAGGTGAGAAGGGTGGTTCTGTGCCAGGGAGTTTTAATGCCCTCGGCGTCACTTTCCTTAAAATTAATATGAAGGTGGGGCAGTACTTTATCTAAACCAAATAGGAAAAGGGCGCCTAATAGGAAACCTACCGCTGCAGGAATTACTTTGACAAAACCCTCTCCCGAGCTCATTTCAATTCCAGGAGCCAAGAGGCTCCAAAAACTTGCAGCAACCATAACGCCTCCTGTAAAACCTAGCATTCCGTCTAATACTGCACGATTCAAGGTCTTGAAAAGGAAAACCAAACTAGCGCCGGCTGCGGTGAGGCCCCAAGTGAATAAAGTGGCATAAAAAGCCGCTAAAACTGGATCTATGGATTCGAAATATTCAATAATAGATTGCATAAATAATTATTTATTTTGGGTTTACTGGCCCTGGTTTACGTATAAGTTCTGGGCTATTAAACTTGATATTCGCTGTGTTTTACTGTCAATAGACACCAATAGCGAGCCGTCAAAAATTTCTTTTTCCAGTACTTCAATATTTACGCCCAAACCAATGCCGCACTTGTCTAAAAATTGTAGAAAAGCGGCACTAGAATCTTCCACGCCCACACACACTAATGGGGTATTGAGGGGTGCCAATTCTAAAAGCATTTTGGTCTGTGCCTGGATGTTGCCTTCCTTAGTAGGAATGGGGTCTCCGTGTGGATCTGTTTTTGGATGTCCTAGAAAAGCGGCCAAACGGTCCGTGAGTGCTTCTGACTGAATGTGTTCCAATTGCTCTGCAATATCGTGTACTTGATCCCATGAAAAATGCAACTCATTCACTAAAAAAACTTCCCATAAGCGGTGCTTTCTAATAATGGAAAGTGCTCTGGTGTTTCCTGTATCGCTAAGCTTTACGCCCTTGTATTTTTGGTATTCTACTAAGGCTTTTTCAGAAAGACGCTGCACCATGTCAGTCACAGAACTAGGTTTAGCACCCATTTCTTCTGCCAGCAAAGTCGTACTCACCACAGGAGCGTCTGCTGTTGTTTTATGGTAAATGGCCTTGAGATAATCTTCTTCTGAAGGACTTATTTTTCGTTTCATAGGGCAAAAATAGTTATAAGTTTCCAAATAATTATTTAGACAAGCCTAAAAATTTAAATTTGCACAGAATTTTTAACACTTCTGCGGAAAGTTAGCTATCTTGCATAGGCGTGAAAGAGACTCAAATATACGACTACATTATTGTGGGTGCAGGGGCGGCTGGTCTCATGCTGGCGAACGCCATGGCATTAGACCCGTTTTTTTCCAACCAACGTATTTTAATCTTAGACAAAGATCCCAAAGAAGCCAACGACCGCACTTGGTGCTTTTGGGAAAAAACGCCAGGGCCTCTAGAGGCCCTCATTAGCCGTGAGTGGTCTTTGATTGGTGTGAGTGAAAACGACCAACTGACCCCCAGTCCTATTTTGCCCTACAAATACAAAATGTTAGAAGGCGCTCACTTTTACGAGGCCATGAAAAAAGGGCTAGCCCATAGTCCAAATTGTCATTTTGTATTAGAAGAAGTGACTGATGTTAGCCCTGTTTCTGCTGCGGCAGCTGCCGCTACAAAAGCAGCAGGAATCTTAAAAGATGGGTATACCAAAGTAAACACCTCAAGGGGAACTTATCTGGCTCCACGGGTATTCAACAGTATTTTTGATTACAAACCTCTTTTGGCTCAAGACCGGTATCCGGTGTTACAACAGCATTTCGTGGGTTGGTTCGTCAGTACACAAAATCCCATATTTAACCCTGAAATGGCCACTTTTATGGACTTTACCGTAGCCCAAAAAGGAAATACACGCTTTATGTATGTGCTACCCACCAGTGCAACAACTGCTCTGGTAGAATATACTTTATTCTCAAAAGACCGTTTAAAAAAAGAAGCCTACGAAGCTGCTATTGTGACCTATTTAGCGCAGAATAATGCAGGAGACTACGAAATTAATGACACTGAAGCGGGGAGTATTCCCATGACCTGCTATCCTTTTGAACAATTCAACAGCCCACACTTACTGCATATAGGCACCGCTGGTGGTTGGTCTAAACCTTCTACCGGGTTCACCTTTAGCAATACCCAAAAGCAAGTGCCCAAATTGGTGGCACATCTAAAGAAGGGAAAAGCTTTGGATCAATTCCCTTCCAAAGACCGTTTTTGGTGGTATGACCATATTCTATTAGAGGTGTTGGCTACTGACAACAGTCGTGGAAAAGCCATATTTGAGGGGCTATTCAAAAGAAGGTCTGCCCCACTTATCCTAAAGTTCTTATCTCAGGAAACCCATTTCTTTGAGGAACTCTATATTATGAGCGCTGCAAACAAATGGCGGTTTACCAAAGCCTTCTTTAGGGTGTTAGGGCGTACGTTTAATTAAGTGCGGCTCCATTAGGAACTTCTTCCCATGAGCTGTACCCCAAAATCTTTGAGTAACTGCTTTTTAGACGCCTCTATGGCCATAGTATCTAAAACCTCAAATGCATGATCTGTATAACTAACAATGCTGTCTTTCATGGCTTGGGCAGCTCCAGTAGCTTCAAATAAAGCTTTGACTTCTGCAATCTTATGGGTGGGATCTTGAGGTTGTAAACTAAATAAATCTTTTAAGGATTTTTGTTGGGCAGGGGTGCCGAGTTCGAGTGCCTTAATATACATCAGGGTTTTCTTATTATTGGTGATGTCTCCACCCACTGTTTTACCAAAGTTTTTTGGGTTTCCAAAAGCGTCTAGATAGTCGTCTTGGATTTGAAAGGCCAGGCCTAAAAGCATACCAAAGGAATACATTTTGTCTTGCTCTTCCTGAGGCGCTCCAGCAACCATAGCACCCATTTTCAGCGCACCCGCCACTAAAACAGCTGTTTTTAACCCAATCATTTTTAGATAGGTTTCTTCTGCTACTGTTTCCATGGTTTCAAAATCTACGTCCAATTGTTGGCCTTCACATACCTCTAAGGCTGTCTTAGAAAACATTTTTGTGAGGGATTTGAACACAGGAGATTCATAGCCTTCCAATGCTTGGTAGGCCATAATCAGCATGGCGTCTCCAGATAAAATACCCGTATTTAAGTCCCACTTTTCGTGTACCGTTTCAAAACCCCTTCTCAGGGGTGCTTGGTCCATAATGTCGTCATGCACCAAAGAAAAATTATGAAATACCTCAATAGCTACCGCCACTGGCATGGCTTTTTGAATAGGTGCAGCATAAGCATCACAACCCATCAGGGCTAAAACCGGCCTTAACCGCTTGCCGCCCAGTCCCATAATATAAGCTATGGGTGCGTATAAATTTTCAGGCTCCTTTAAAAAAGATTGAGATTCAAGGTAGGTTACAAAGGCTTTTTGATAATCAGACACAGCTTGCATAGGGCGCATTTTTGGTCAAAAATAAGGCCTTTAAATGAATTATATAAAAAACTTTGGAAACTTTAATTGTTTTTTAAGTTTCCATATGTATATTTGCACCCTCAAATCAAGCACTTAATAGCCTGAATAATGCTCTTTTTGAGCCCATTAATATGAAAGAAGCCCTCTTAGAAAAAGCGACAGACTTGTTTCTGACCCACGGATTTAAAACCGTGACTATGGATCAATTGGCCAGTGAAATGGGCATGTCTAAGAAAACCATCTACACTTTTTTTAAAAATAAAAGTGAGTTGGTAGACGCTTGCACCAACCAGCTATTTGATTTTATTAGCTGTGGGGTAGACCATATTTGCACCTTGGGGAAAAACCCCATTGAAGAGATGTATGAAATAAAACGCTATGTAATGGTGCACTTAAAAGACGAGCGTTCTTCTCCCCAATACCAACTGCAGAAGTACTACCCCAAAACCTTTAAGGTTCTCCAACAAAGACAGTTTAGCATGATGCAAGACTGTTTTTTAAAAAACCTACAAAAGGGAATTTCTCAGGGAATTTACAGGGAAAACTTAGACCCAGATTTTATTGTTAGAATGTATTTTTCTGGAGTAAATGCTATAAAAAATGTGGACCTATTTCCCGCTTCACTCAATGGAATGATTAAAATTATGGACCAGTATTTAGAGTATCACCTCAGGGGAATTGTCTCTGCCAAAGGACTGTCTATCTTAAATGAAACCGTTCTAGAAAATAAATAACACCCCATAAAACATTTAAAAAAGAAAATACAAACTCCCTTTTTATTCAACCATGAAACAACTTTTACTTTTTTACCTTCTAATTGGATCTCTCTTCGCTGTTAAAGGACAAGAAAAAGATCCTACCATCTTAAAGGTTCCTCAGGCTTTTAGCTTAGAAGCAGCCATTGAATTTGCCCTTGAACACAACTACAAGATGATCAATGCTTCTAGAGATATTAGAGACGCCCAGTTACAAAAATGGGAAACCATTGCTGGGGGGCTCCCTCAAATTGAAGGTGCATTGAGCTACAACAATCAATTGGAACAACCGGTGTCGCTTATACCTGGAGAATTTACAGGAGGGGAGCCAGGCACTTTCGTGCCTATTGTCTTTGGACAACCCCAGCAAGCAGGCGCTTCAGTTACCTTACGTCAGCAAATTTTTGACGGTTCCTATATTGTAGGGGTTCAGGCAGTACAAACTTTCATTCGCTACTCTGCGAACAACAAAGAAAAAACGGCTCAAGAAGTAGTGAAAATGGTGGTTGAAGATGCCCCAAAAAGATTACAAGAATTAATTGATTGGGGGGCTCAATTTGATGAAAATGAACAAGGAGATTATGACTTAGGTCGTGAAGGTGGACATTCTCAAAACCGAATTTTACATCATGCAGATATTACTGGAGCAGAAATTGAACGCACTCTATTAGCACAAATAAATGCACAACCAAATATTGATTTTTTAACACATCATTATGCCATTGACTTGCTAACAGAACATCAAGTTAAACAGAAAAAAACTAAAAGAAACTCTAAAGTTT
>CAKZOR010000129.1 GCA_937136755.1 uncultured Flavobacteriaceae bacterium
CTCTCAGAGGCAGGTTTAAATATCGCAGTGGTAGAAGCAGGACCTCATTTTGATCCAGCCAATCCAGACCAACAAACCCAGATGAAATGGCCTTGGGAGTCACCTAGAAGGGGGGCTAATACCCAAAGAACTTTTGGAGATTTTGACGCCTTATACGGCGGATGGGACATACCCGGAGAACCCTATACTAGAAAAGACGGTACCAAGTTTGACTGGTTTAGGGCGCGTATGCTCGGTGGTAGAACCAACCACTGGGGCCGTATATCGCTCCGTTTTTCAGCGCGTGATTTTAAGCACAAAGATGTAGATGGCTTAGGGGATAATTGGCCTATAGGCTATGAAGATGTAAAGCCATATTACGACAAGGTAGACAAGCTTATTGGTCTTTTTGGCTCTAAAGAAAACCTGCCCAATGAACCTGATGGGTTTTTCTTGCCGCCACCAAAACCAAGGTTGCATGAACTTTTTTATATCAAAGGCGCAAGAAAATCTAATATTCCAGTGATTCCTTCAAGGATGTCAATGCTCACTAAGAAAATTAATCCCGAACGTGGGGTTTGTTTTTACTGTGGCCAGTGTAATAGGTCTTGTTCTGCCTATGCAGATTTTTCAGCGGGAAGTTGTCTTATTTTTCCAGCGCAAAATAATGGGGGTCAGATAGACTTGTACAATAATGCCATGGTAAGAGAAGTACTGACCAACTCAGAGGGAAAGGCTACAGGAGTGTCTTATATTAACAAATCTGATAGAAAAGAATACACCTTAAGGGCTAAGGTGGTTGTATTGGCAGCTTCTGCTTGTAGCTCAGCTAGAATACTATTAAACTCTAAATCTCCCCAGCATCCTAATGGTTTGGGTAATAGTGGGAATACTGTAGGGAAGTACCTTCATGATTCCACTGGAAGTAGTAGGGCTGCTTTTGTACCAGATTTAGTTAACAGGAAAATGTATAACGAAGACGGGGTAGGAGGAATGCATGTGTATACGCCATGGTGGTTAGACAATAAAAAACTAGATTTCCCCAGAGGCTACCATATAGAAGTTTGGGGCGGTATGGGAATGCCAAACTACGGTTTTGGTTTTAACGCCAACGAATACAATAAGTTTTTTGGACTCAAGGTAGGAGGCTATGGAAATAGCCTTCGCTCAGATGTAAAGAAATACTACGGCTCTGTAGTTGGTTTTGGAGGAAGAGGAGAGTCTATTGCTATGGAAGACAACTATTGTGAAATAGATCCTTCTGTGGTAGATGAGTTTGGAATTCCAGTGCTCCGTTTCCATTATAATTGGACAGATTTTGAACGCAAACAGGCCAAGCATATGCACGAGACCTTTGATGAGCTTATTCACAACATGGGTGGTGAGGCGCTTTCTGCTGCACCTGGTGCAGACAGGGAGTATGGCTTAGAGGCTCCAGGTAGAATTATTCATGAGGTGGGTACCACTAGAATGGGAAATGACCCCAAAACATCTGTGGTGAATCAATTCCAGCAATTACACGACGCAGACAATGTATTTATTGTAGACGCAGGGCCTTTTGTTTCTCAGGCAGATAAAAACCCTACATGGACTATCCTGGCACTATCTTGGAGAACCTGTGATTATATTGTAGAACAGCTTAAAATGCAAAATATTTAAGAAATGGATAGAAGAGAAAGTATAAAGTCCCTTTTTATTGGTGCAGCAGCTGGAGGTTTGGCCTTAGCTTCATGTCAGCCAGAAATTAGTTCAGAAGCTCAAGAAGCTATGGCTAATGGGGCAACCAATTATGGAAGAACTCCAGAAGAAGACGCTCAAATAGCTTCCTTACATGCCCAACAATTTTTTAGTGTTCATGAATTGGAAAGTTTAGCGACGCTAACGGCACTTATTTTACCTGAAAATCAAGATTTTCCTAGTGCAGCCTCTGTGGGTGTTCCAGACTTTATAGAGTTCATGGCCAAAGATTACCCTGCCTTTCAAACCCCTATTAGGGGAGGCCTTATGTGGCTTGATCATACGAGTAATAGGCGTTTTGAAATGGAGTTTAAAAAACTTGAATTGGGACAACAGCATGAGATATTAGAAGAAATTGCGTATCCAGATCTAGCCGTTTCTGAAGGGGAACGTCCGTTAGAAGTACGTTTCTTCTCACTGATGAGAAACCTTACCCTGACAGGGTATTACACTACGGAAACTGGCATTAAAGATTTAGGTTACCAGGGGAATATGCCTAATGTTTGGGACGGTGTACCACAGGAAGTATTGGACCAACACGGTGTAGCTTACGAAGCGGAATGGTTGGCAAAATGTATTGATCAGAAAACTAGGGGGAATATAGCCTCATGGGACGAACAAGGCAATCTCTTGACTTAAATTTTCTCGCATACTATCACAATAGGTCTTTCTTCAAGATCTGTTGTAAAAAATAAATACACACTGCCTCCGTCTCGGAGGTGGTGTTTTTTTCTTAAAGCCGCCACGGTCATTTTAAAATTTCGTGTACTCACATTGGCCTTAGTTTTGTCAAAAGACCTCATCGCTTTCTTGTGGTAAGCAAAAGAGTCCACTATCTTAAAGCTGCGACCGGGAAAGGGAACAATATTGCGCCCGGTGTATAAGTGACTGTTTGTATGGAGTTTAAGAACTCCTAGTTGGCTGGAAACACTTTTAAAAGCCCCCAATTTTAATACAGCTGCATGTGGTTCAAATAAATACTCCAGCGGCAGGCTAAAGCTTGCTTTGCTTTGCGTTTCTTCAGGAATACTGCTATTAAATGATTCAGAAACCCCATTTTCATTAAGAATTACTGCTTTAAGCCCTACAGGTCCCTCGTAATTCTTTTCAAGTACCCATAGCAATTCTTTAACTTCTTTGTTTACGGCAACAGCATGAATCTCTTTAACACAGCTCAATTCCTTTAAACCAGCGCTAATGTCTAATAGCGGAGCTGTTTTGACTAGTATTTTATGGGTTTTTTCCCAAAGTATGGGCAAAACAGCTGGCATAGAAGGACTACAATCCTCAAGCATAAAAACTTTCCCCTTTTGATCACTTCTTCTGGAGGGGTCTACATAAATCCAATCGAGGCTTTCGTTTAAATTACGGATAAAGTCAATACCATCTAGGCACATAGAACGAATGTTCTGGACTCCTAAAACATTAAAATTAAAGGCCGCTATTTCTGCCAATTCAGTATTGATTTCTAGGTGATAAACTTGGGCTATATTTTTTGCAAAATAAAAGCTATCTACACCGGCACCTCCACTGACATCTGCCAGAGATTTTCCACTGACTAAGTCCGCTTTGTAGTCTGCTGTAATTTCAGAAGAAGTCTGTTCTACTTGAAGGGGTAGGGGGTAGAAAATGCCCTCCGTATTAAACCAAGTGGGTAGCTTGTGAACACATTTTTTAGCCGCCTCTATCTGTTGAATAATCTCTGAGTTGTCTGCACCATTAAAAAGGGGTTTTGAGAGGGCTACTGACAAGGTGTCAGTACTTAAATTATTTTTTATAAAATCTTGAATACCAGTATTTAATATATTTTTATTCAAAGTAAAGCTATAAGTTTTTAGTCCAAGATTTTATTTGACTATTTTCTGCAAAAAACACCTTTAGGACTACCTTTATTGCCGTGTATAAAGGGATGGCTACGACCATTCCTGTAACCCCCCAAAGCAGTCCACCGCATAAAATAATCAAGAATATTTCCAATGGGTGAGACTTTACACTTTTAGAAAAAATAAGGGGTTGAGATAGGAAATTATCTACCAGTTGTCCCACAATAAATCCAATCATTACATAGGTGGTTTTTGGCAATATTACCTCATTAAATGAAGCACCTAATTGACTGCTCATGGTTAAAAAAAGCATGAGTATTCCTCCAACCACTGGACCCACATAAGGGATGAGATTTAGCAGGGCACAAAGGAAGGCAATGACCATGGCATTGGGCACAGAAAGAATACCCAAAACGAGACTGTAAATCACAAATAAAATGAGAATTTGAAATAATAGCCCTAAAAAGTATCTAGACAATAAGTCTTTGATTTTAGCAAATGCCTCTTTAGTTTTAAGGTTTTCTTTTGCGGGGACCCACATGAGAATACCCCTTTCGAACAATTCACTGTCTTTGAGAAAAAAGAAGGAAATAAAAGCTACAGAAAATAAGCCTGCGCCAAAATTACCCACAAGACCGAAAACAGCATTAAAAAATACTGGAAGTTGTTCCAAAGATAGGGTAGTGAGTAAGCTGCTGTCTTGAAACTGTGACAATAGTGAGTTGTTTTCGAGGCCAAAATAGGCCGAGATTTCTGCATACAGGTCAGTGATGCTACTTTTGAGGCCTTTAATATTTAATAGACTCAAATTTTCTCCTTGTTGCACGAGCAGAGGAACTACTAAGGCTATAAGCATAGATAGAATACCCAATAAAATAATCATGGTGCTTATGGCAGCTACAGTTCTGCTGAATCTGAGTTTGTTTTTTAGAAAAAGCGCCATAGGTCTTCCTACAAGAGATATAATAGCTGCTATAAGAATATAGACTAAAACTGTGGTAATTGCATTGAGAAAATACAAAGCAGCCACAATAGCGACCACAATAGCCAGGGCTCTTAAAATCCCAGAAGAAATGATTTTTGCATTCATTCACTTTCATTTTGTGCTGCCACTGAGGCACATGCATAAATAGCAGCTGTTTCTGTTCTGAGTCTGGTGTTTCCAAAACTCACTGGTTTACACCCTTTTTCTATGGCTTTTTTAATTTCTGCTGTAGAGAAATCTCCCTCAGGACCAATAAAAATAGAGAGTTTTTTACGGTTTAAATCTAAGGAATTTAAAGCTGTTTTTGGGCTGTCTGCTTCGCAGTGCGCAAAAAGCTTTTCTCCAGTAATATCCTGCTCTAAACATTTTTTTAGAGAAATAGCTGGGTGTAGTACAGGCAAATAGGCCTGAAGCGACTGCTTCATAGCGCTTAAAAGCACTTTTTCATATCGCTCGGCTTTAATCACTTTCCGCTCCGATTGATCACAAAGAATTGGAGTAACACTGGAAAGCCCTATTTCAGTAGCCTTTTCTAAAAACCATTCGTAGCGATCATTCATCTTAGTGGGCGCAACGTATAGGTCTAAGGTGTAAGACTTTGGCTTTTGTTCTTTAATCTCAACTAAAGACAGCTGCACGGTTTTACCTGAAGTGTCTTGAATTTTGCCCTGAGCTATAAGCCCCTTACCGTTGGTAAGGTGAATAAGGTCTCCAGTTTTTTTTCTAAGCACTTTAGTCGCGTGTTTGCTCTCTTCTTGAGAAAGTACTACGCTTTTGTCATCTGCCGTAAAGGAGGGAGCGTAAAATAAATTCATAGTCTTTTATTCAATGATATATCGCGCCTTAGCGGCTACTTTTTGGTGGGTAAAATCTTGATTGAGGTATTTTAAATACCCCACAATACCAATCATGGCAGCATTGTCTGTGCAGTATTCAAATTTTGGAATATGAGTGGTCCAGCCGTGTTTTTTAGCTGCATTTGTAAGAGCTGTTCTAATACCGCTGTTCGCAGAAACACCTCCGCCAATGGCTATTTCTCTAACCCCAGTTTGGGTCACGGCTTTTTTAATTTTTCTCATCAGTATCTCCACAATGGTGTGCTGAATGGAAGCGCAAATGTCTGCTTTGTGCGTTTCAATGAAATCTGGGTTTTTAGCCGTTTCTTTCTGTATGAAATAGAGTATGCTGGTTTTGAGACCACTAAAGCTAAAGTTTAAATCTGCCACCTTGGGAATAGGAAATTCAAACGCTAAGGGATTTCCTTCAGCAGCAAATTTGTCAATCAAAGGTCCTCCAGGGTAAGGGAAGCCCAATATTTTGGCAGATTTGTCAAAGGCCTCCCCAACGGCATCGTCCAGAGTTTCCCCTAAAACATCCATCTCAAAATAATCCTTTACTAATATAATTTGTGTGTGACCACCGCTAATAGTCAAAGCCAAAAAGGGAAACTTAGGGACCGCTTTTTCAGCTTCTTCAGGACTTTTAATAAAATGTGCTAAAACGTGTCCTTGCATATGATTCACCTCTATCAGTGGAATATCCAGCCCCATAGAAAGCGATTTTGCAAATGAAGTGCCTACCAATAAAGATCCCATTAAGCCTGGTCCCCTTGTAAAGGCTATGGCATCTAAGTCAGATTTGTCAATACCTGCTTGTTTGAGTGCCTGATCTACTACTGGCACAATATTTTGCTGGTGTGCTCTTGAGGCCAATTCAGGCACCACACCACCGTATGCTTCGTGTATTTTTTGGGTAGCCACCACATTGCTCAGCCGTTTATCTCCATGGAGTACCGATGCAGAGGTGTCGTCGCAGGAAGATTCTATCGCTAAAATGTGAATTGAGGTATTTTCCATTTATCTTTGGAATCATAATTGATATCTCACAAAGGTAAAACATATAGCGCTATCAAAAAATACAGAAAAATAGGAATTCAAATAGCCTTGGGGGTACTCTTGTTTTTAAGCTTGGGCACCCTGTTGCTTTCTAGTGCAAGCTTTCAAACCTATTTGGCTCGTAAGCTGACCGACTCACTTGCGGAAAAATACGGAATAAATCTTTCCATTAAAGGCGTAGAGGGCTCTTTGTTTAGCTTTAAATTTGGCTTGAATGATGTGTTTGCTGAGGATTATCAGAAGGACACCTTGTTTTACGCAAAGCAAATAAAAGCCCCTATTTTAGATTTAAATGCGCTTGTTAAAGGCCGTTTTAGTTTGGGTAAGGTTCAGATAGACCAACTCACCTATAAAATCACCACCTACCCCGATTCTAAACAAAGCAATTGGGCTATTTTTTTAGAAAAATTAAATGCTGAAAATACGGATAGTAAGCCTGCTCCACCTTTTGAATTAGAGGCCAAACAAGTCCAGGTTTCCAATGCCCGTTTTGTGCTCACAAATTTTAATAAAGTACAACCCTCACTTTTCACAGCCAACAACATACAGATTAACAGCACGGAATTTAACATTCATGGGCCTAATGTAAATGCAACTATAAAACATTTGGCTTTTAACAGTTCTAACGGAATAGTCGTTTCAGATTTAAGCACTCAATTTAGTTATGGACTCCGTCAAATGCGTTTTGAATCACTCTTTCTAAAAACCCCTAATTCCATTCTTTTAGGGCAACTAAATTTAGATTACGAAAGGGAGGATTTTAAGGATTTTTATAACAAAGTATTATTTCATGGACAGTTTAAAGACAGCCAGATTGGTACCGCAGACCTAAATTTACTTTACCCAGAGTTCGACCAAACCTCCGTATTTAATTTTTCTGCCGCTGTAGACGGCACCTTAAATAAGCTCACTGCATCAAATTTATTTT
>CAKZOR010000130.1 GCA_937136755.1 uncultured Flavobacteriaceae bacterium
TGTATTAAGTGCTGAAAAAAGGGATCTTATAGCAGCTGTATGTGATGAAATTCTTGCTGGAAAGCACGACGATCAATTTCCATTGGTTGTATGGCAAACTGGTTCTGGGACACAAAGTAATATGAATGTCAATGAAGTGATTGCCAATAGGGCTCAAGAATTGGCTGGAGGGAAGATTGGTGAGGGAGAGAAGGTGATTCAACCCAATGACGACGTAAACAAATCCCAATCTTCTAATGACACCTTTCCTACAGGCATGCATATAGCTGCCTATAAGAAAATTGTTGAACTTACTATTCCTGGAGTAGAAAAACTCAGAGATACTTTAGAAAAAAAATCAAAGGCGTTTAAAGATGTGGTTAAGATTGGACGCACCCATTTAATGGACGCTACTCCACTTACCCTTGGTCAAGAATTTTCTGGTTATGTGTCTCAACTAAACCACGGTTTAAAGGCATTGAGAAATACCTTGCCCCATTTGTCTGAAATGGCCTTAGGGGGTACTGCTGTTGGAACAGGGTTAAACACTCCAAAAGGCTACGATGTGTTAGTGGCTAAATACATGGCATCTTTCACAGGAATGCCATTCATTACTGCCGAAAACAAATTTGAGGCCTTGGCTGCACATGACGCAATCGTTGAAAGTCACGGTGCTTTAAAGCAATTGGCTGTTTCACTTAACAAGATAGCCAACGACATTCGCTTACTAGCTTCAGGCCCTAGATCTGGAATAGGAGAAATTATAATCCCTGCCAATGAACCTGGAAGTTCTATTATGCCTGGTAAGGTGAATCCGACTCAAGCAGAAGCCCTAACAATGGTATGTGCTCAAGTGATGGGTAACGACGTTGCGATCACTATTGGAGGTACCCAAGGACATTATGAATTAAATGTTTTTAAGCCACTGATGGCTGCTAATATTTTAATGTCTGCCCAGTTATTGGGAGACGCATGTGTGTCTTTTAACGACCACTGTGCTCAAGGAATTGAGCCAAACCACCCTGTCATTGAGAAAATGCTCCATAACTCACTGATGTTAGTGACTGCTTTAAATACTAAAATAGGCTACTACAAAGCTGCTGAGATCGCTAATACCGCCCACCAAAATGGAACAACACTTAAAGAAGAAGCGGTTAATTTAGGGTATGTAACTCCTGAGGAATATGACCAATGGGTAAAACCAGAAGATATGGTTGGCGGTTTATAAGCACAACATTCTAGTACAACTTTCAAGTAAAAAAAAGGCCCGCTAATAGCGGGCCTTTTATATTTTATAGAACTGAGCTTACTTTAAAGTGAAAGTAGACGTTCCTAATAATTGTAATTTAGCATCGTAAACATTCACCATGTAATTTCCTTTGGCAAAATCACCTCCAGCACTTACATAATCACATACGTCAATAGAAGCATTTTCGTATAAGAACTCAGTAGATTTACTGTAACTCAATGTAGCGCCACCATCTACTGAAGCAGTTTGAGCGTCTCCCATAACATTTCCTTGAGGGTCCAATACTTCAATATAAAAGTTAGTATCTCCTGCTGGAGTTAAAACGTTTTTAGCTACGGTATAACACACTTTAAAAGCGTCTGCTCTTCTAGCTCTTTTAGTGTCTGTAAATTTACCAGAATTTCTTTCCTTTACTGCTTGTACTGTAAAAGTATCTAAAATCAAAGAAGAACCTCTTTCAACAGCGTCTGCTAATTTAGTGTTCTGTGCTACCAAAGTTTGGTTTTCAGCAGTTTGAGCTTCTAATGCTTCAAAAGTCTTGTTTCTCTCTTCAGTTAATTTAGCGTTGTTCGCCGTTAATGTAGCAACTTGCTCTAATAATGCAGTACGCTCTTTTCTAAGTCTATACACCTGATTTCTGTATTTTCTTAAACTAGCAATATCTGCATTCAAAACAGTTACTGAATCTATGAAAGCAGTAATTTCTGCCTTTGCAGCTGCCAATTCTTGATTTACAGCAGTATTTTGAGAGCTTACTTTTTCGTAATCAGATTTTAAGCTGTTTAGGTCTTCTATAACAATAGCTTTTTCTTCTGTAAGTGCAGCTTCAGTATTTTGCTTGTCAACAAAAAGTGCAATTGAAAAAATTAAAGTAGCGGCAAATAATACCCCTAATGCAATGGTAATTCTCTTTAAAGAGTTGTTTTCTTGATTTGACATAATAAAATTAAAATTAGGTTTTAAAATTATATATACGGCAAAGCGGATCGTTTGGATTTTATTTTTGCATATTTTTATATAAAAATTATTTATTTTATTAAATACGTTCCGGTCATGTTAGCCTCACTAGAGATTATTCCTTTCGAAAAAAATCACGCCAATGCATTTAAAGCACTAAATACAAGGTGGTTAAAAGAATTTTTTAAGGTTGAGCCTATTGATGAAAAGGTATTATCTAATGTAGATGAGTACATTCTTAAAAAGGGTGGATTTATTTTTATGGGACGTGTACAAGAGGAAATTGTGGGATGTTTTGCGATTATTCCCTTAAAAAATGGTGATTTTGAATTGAGCAAAATGGCTGTAGATCCAAAGTTTCAAGGAAAGAAAATAGGTGAGTCACTTTTGACCTATGCTATTGAATTTTCAAAAAAGCAAGCATGGCCTAAAATCGTGCTCTACTCGAGTAGAAAATTAGAAAATGCCATACATCTCTACAGAAAACAAGGATTTGTAGAGATTCCCGTAGAAAAAGAAGTACATTATGAAAGATGTGACATAAAAATGGAATTAATATTCTAAAGCAATACACTATGAGAAATATCCTATTTAACAGAAAATTAGTTGTTCTAATTTCATTTGGATTTATATGCCTTTGGAACAATCACGCAACAGCTCAAGAGGTTGAAGTTATTCCAATAGAACATGCCTCTACCCTATTAATCCATGGTAATACTACTATTTATATAGATCCAGTAGGGGAAGCAGAATGGTATGCCAATTATCCTACTCCAGACCTGGTGCTTATTACAGACATACATTGGGATCATTTTAATCCCAAAACATTGGGTGCTTTAATTCAAGAGGGCACTTCCATAATTGCTCCACAAGCCGTAGCAGATAAAATGACGCCCGCATTATTGGCTAAAACTAGCATATTGGCCAATGGTGCTGTAATGAATAGCAACGGAATGAGCATTGAAGCCATTCCTATGTATAATTTAAGGGAAGAAGCCCTTGACTTTCACACCAAAGGAAGGGGAAATGGCTATGTCATTACTATAGATCAAAAAAGGATTTATTTCTCTGGAGATACTGAAGATATTGAAGAAATGAGAAGCCTGAAAAATATAGATATGGCTTTTGTGTGCATGAACTTACCATACACCATGACAGAAGCCTCAGCGGCAGACGCTGTGATCGCGTTTTCTCCAAAAAAGGTCTATCCCTATCATTATCGTGGAAAACCAAATGTGAGCGATGTTGCGCGCTTTAAGAATCTTATTGAAAAAAGCACTACAAAGATTGAAGTCATTCAATTAGATTGGTACCCTAGAGATCCCTTTTAGTTTACAGGTCAAAACGGGAGCTACACTTTGCGGAGATACCATCATTTTA
>CAKZOR010000131.1 GCA_937136755.1 uncultured Flavobacteriaceae bacterium
GCGTTATTATTCCAAAAAGTTCGCTCATATTGTTTTGTTTCCAGCTTCTTTTCAACTTCTATTATAGGCTGCAAATATTCACGTCTTAAATCATTATTTACTGGCCTTAATTGTTTTGGCGCAACTCTTAAAGTTGAAACGTTTTCGTTACCTTGAGAAACTCCTAAATAATTAATTCGTTCGGCTTCTATAAATTCAGTATCGCCACCTTTTAATTTTAAGTTAATTAATTCCCTTATATTATCAGGAGGATTTGAATTTGTATTTAAATCTTGAATATTGTTTTTTACTCTTATATCAAAAGTATTTGAATTTTCTACAATATACCATTTTCCATAACTTTGAAAAATACGCATATTATATAAACTTAATAATAAACTTAACTGATCTTTTGCAGTATATGAATCAAATCCATTTTTTAATTCAAATAAATAATTTTAGAACGGCAGCAGCCATGGAAGAAAAGTCTGCTCAAACAGACATTTATATTCGTCCAGACATAGATCGTTTTTCGGTGGTAGATTTTGGAAAAGCCATTGAGATTAAAGAAGAGGGGCAAAAAGCAGCAATGGAGCAGATGTCTGCTTTAGAAATTCTAGGAAGCAAACAAAAAAACAAACAGCGCATTCCATCTTCGGTTGGGGCCATCAGTAAAAACCCTTTAGACTTTAATATTTCTTATATTGAGGTGAATGGGGTACAGAATTACTCTAACGATTATGTGAAGGGAAAATTGTTGTTTAGAGAGGGAGATCAGATAAATTTTGAGACACTAAAAAGAGGGATTAACAACTTAGCAGCAACGGATAATTTTAAAACCATTCGGTATAAAATGGTGGAAAAAACTACTGGACTGGGGCTTGTTCTTAACCTGGTAGAAAACACCAATAAAACCAATATTAGATTTGGGGCGCATTATGACAAATTGTATAAAAGCGCTGCATTAATAAATGTCACTCAAAAGAACCTCCTTAGAAAAGACGACGTACTTTCCTTAGATTTTATCTTTGGAGACTACCTTAGGTATCAGATAGATTATTATGTAGACAAAGGGTTTAATTGGAGTTTTGGATTGAGAAGTAAGTTAAACGACTTTAATTTTGACATACCCTATAAGGTACTTGAAAATAATTTCAGGGTACCAGATGATCCTAATTTAAATACGGTGAATATGGACTTTACAGATTTCACCAATCAAATCTATCTTCAAACAGTCTATAAGAATGCATTCTCTATATCACTTGGCCTAGAGCATAAATGGATTAAGTACAGCAGCGATACCTTTTTACAAGAAAGCGCACTAACAAATAGCAGTTCAGTACTCACTTTAGAAAAAAGCCACTATGTCAGTGGCTATGGACAACTGAGGTTCGACACTTTGGATAATTTTTTCTTTCCTTCTAGAGGTATTTACTTAGAGACCGATTTTCATACCTATTTTTTATCTAGTGACTTTAATGGAACATTCAATCCATTTTCAATTTTTAGATCAAAGGCAATAGCTGCCCTAAATTTTGCTAAAAATTGGTCTTTTGTTTTGGCTCCAGAGGTGGGTATTAAGTCCGGAAGTTCGGGAACTAAATCCTTGGATTTTGCTCTTGGGGGCCTTGGGGCGCCTCAAACGAATAATTTCATTCCTTTTTTAGGCTATGATTTTATTGCGATTCCAGGAGATAGTTTTTTAAAGGTGAAGGCTACAGTAGATTTTGAGATAGCCCCTAAAAATCATTTAATGGTAGCGGCAAATATTGCTAAAGTGACCGATGACATTTTAAGGCCTGGATATTTTAAAAGAGCCCCTTCGTATTTTGGTTACGGATTGGGCTATGGATTTGAGTCTGTTATAGGTCCAGTACAAATGATGTATACTAAATCGCCTTTAAACGGGAATGGGAGCGTTTTCTTTACCCTTGGCTTTCCTTTTTAACGCTCTTATATTCAGTTAATTCCAATTGTATTAGTGGTATTAAACAGCAATTATTCTTAAGGAATTATTAAAAAATGTTTAGAATAGATAAATTACTGTTAAGACCTTAGTTAAAGTGGTTTAAAAACTTGTGTTAGCGTAGGAATATATTACCTTTGTATTATAAAGGGGTGGTTCCCTTTAGAACTTTAAGTATTGGTTTTTCATCATTTAAAGTTTGGTTGGTTATTTAAGAAAAGCCCAGTTGTAAAACTGGGCTTTTTTTGTTTCAAAAGGGGCATAAGTGGTTAAAAATCTCCCTAAAATACCCCCTAGATCTATTTGAAAAATAAAATATGGTTAAATATCTGTGAAGGGGAATTTAAAGCCATTCCTTTTTTCTATTTTTACCCTAAATCTAGTTATGAAAAAAATCATTCTTTTTTGTCTCCTTTTGGGTTTTTATGGAAACCTAATGGCTCAGGACTCTTCTGTGGCTTTCAAAGACGGTGAATGGTTAAAGTTTAGACTTCATTATGGTTTTTTGAATGCGAGTTATGCGACTTTACATTTAACCAAGGCAACTCTAGATAAAAAGCCCTTATTTCACGTGGTAGCCAAAGGAAAAACGACCGGGTGGGCCAGTATATTTTTTAAGGTAGACGACACCTATGAAAGTTTTTTCACCCCAAAAAGAAATGAGCCAATTAAGTTTATAAGGAAAGTTAGAGAGGGCGGTACAACCATGCATTTGGAAGTAGATTTTGATCATAAAAACGATAAGGCTTATATGCTAGACCTTAAAAATGGTAAAGATTTTGAATTTAACACCCAAAAAGGGATTCAAGATATTGTTTCTGCCTTTTATTTTCTTCGCAACGAAATAAATTCAGACCAATTAAAGCTCGGGGACTTTACAGTGATCAGTATGTTGTACGACGACGACGGTGTCTTCCCTTTTAAGTTGGAATATTTAGGAACAGAAGTCCTTAAAACAAAATTCGGAAAAGTATCTTGTTTAAAGTTTAGGCCCTATGTGCAATCCGGCAGGGTATTTAAAGCCCAAGAAAGTATTAGCCTATGGATTTCAAATGATTTGAATAAAATTCCCATCAGGATTGAAGCAGATTTAGCCGTGGGTTCTATCAAAGCAGACTTAGAAGCATACAATGGTTTAAAAAACCAATTTAAAATAAGAATGGACTAGTATATTTACCCCATGAAATTTAATCACAAATCTTTTGTACTATGGTCTTTATTGTCGCTCACTTTATTGGTGAGTTGTAAGACAGATACCCCTCAAAAAATTGCGCAGGAAATAGCTCCTAAAGACAGTATTTTTTACGGGATTAATTTTAATCAATTTGAGGTTATTAGAGACACCATTAAAAAGAATGAAACTTTTGGGCAAATTATGCTTAGAAATAATATAAGTTACGCTCAAATCTATGGTATCTCCAAAGAGTATAGAGAGGTCTTTGACGTAAGAAGGCTGGGTATTGGAAGGCCCTATACCTTACTAAAGTCTAAGGACAGTCTCCAGAGCACACAATATTTTATCTATGAACAGGACGCCATTCGTTATGCTGTGATAGATTTCACTAATGGTGTTCATGTATACAAAGAAGAAAAACCGGTAAAATACGTTACTAGAGAAGCTTCAGGAGTAATTACATCTTCGCTTTCGGAAGCTATTTTAGATCAAGGAATTGATTATGATGTCACCAATAATTTATCGGTTATTTACGCATGGACCATTGACTTCTTTAGCCTTCAAAAAGGAGACAAGTTCAAGGTTGTGTACAAAGAAAAATTTATAAACGATACTATTTATGCGGGTGCTGGACCTATAGAATCTGCCTATTTTGAGCACAATGGTAAGCCTTTTTACGCGTTTAGGCACATGCCGGATACAGTGAATAAAATAGTAGAGTATTTTGACGAACAAGGTAATAACCTGAGAAGGGCATTTTTAAGAGCGCCCGTAAATTTTGCTAAAATCAGTTCCAGGTACAATTTAAAAAGGAAAATTGCTTTCTACGGGAATAAAGTGCGCCCTCACAAAGGGACAGATTACAAAGCAGCAGTAGGCACAGAAATACTGGCTACCGCTAATGGTAGGGTAGTAGAGTCTACTAGAAGGGGGGGCAATGGTAAATATGTTAAAATCAGGCACAACAATGTATACAGTACCCAATATTTACACATGAAAGCCCAAAAAGTGAAAAAGGGAGACTATGTAAAACAGGGCGACGTCATTGGGTGGGTTGGAATGACAGGAAACACCTCAGGCCCTCATGTGTGTTACAGATTTTGGAAAAACGGCAGACAGGTAGATCCATTAAAAGAGAAGCTTCCTGCTGCAGAGCCATTACCTAAAAGTATTTTAAATCAGTATTTAGTAGAAATTGCTCCTAAGAAAGTGCAAATAGACAATATAAATTTTAGACGTCAACCATCAAACGCTATAGCGACCAATTAAACCATTATGTCATTATCCAGAATTAATCCAACTCAGACAAAAGCTTGGACTGCATTAGAAGATCATTTTAGTCAAGACAATACTTCTGACATTAAAAGCCTGTTCGAATCAGAAACCAATAGAGCTCAAGATTTTAGTATTCAATGGAAAGATTTCTATGTAGATTATTCTAAGAATGCCCTTTCTAAAAAGACCATGGATTTGCTCATGGATCTGTCAAAAGAGGTGGGCTTAAAAGAGGCCATAGCACATTATTTTAATGGAATGGCTATTAATGAAACGGAATCTAGGGCGGTTCTTCATACGGCACTTAGAGATAAATATGCCACTGCAATAAGTGTTGATGGAGAAAATATTATTCCTCAAATCAATGCGGTTAAAGCACAGATGAAGGCTTTCTCAAACGACATTATTAATGGTATTAAAACAGGTTATACAGGCAAAGCTTTTACTGATGTTGTAAATATTGGTATTGGAGGTTCCGATTTAGGGCCTGCCATGGTGGTGGAGGCATTAAAATTTTATCAAAATCATTTAAAACTGCATTTTGTGAGTAATGTAGACGGGGATCATGTTCAAGAAGTGCTCAAAGGATTAAATCCAGAGACCACGCTTTTTGTGGTGGTGTCTAAAACGTTTACGACTCAAGAGACACTTTCAAACGCCACTACCATAAAGAATTGGTTTTTGCAGACAGCTTCTCAAAAAGATGTGGCCAAGCATTTTGCAGCTGTGTCTACCAATACACAAAAAATTTCAGACTTTGGTATAGTGCCGGCTCATGTATTTACTATGTGGGATTGGGTAGGAGGACGTTTCTCTCTTTGGAGTGCGGTGGGTCTTTCTATAGCTTTGGCGGTTGGTTATGATCATTTTGAAGAAATGCTCTACGGCGCTTTTGAAATGGATCAGCATTTTAAACACAGTCCTTTTGAAGAAAATATTCCGGTAGTGCTGTCTTTGATCAGTATTTGGTATGCTAATTTTTACAAATCTGAAACACAAGCCATTATTCCTTACACCCAATATTTAAGTAGATTTTCTGCATACTTACAACAGGGTATTATGGAAAGCAATGGAAAGTGTTTTGACAGGGCTGGAAACAGGGTTTCCTATGAGACTGAAACGGTTATTTGGGGAGAGCCTGGCACCAATTCCCAACATGCATTTTTCCAGCTCATGCATCAAGGCACAAAATTAATACCAGCAGATTTTATTGGTTTTAAGAAGTCCCTTCATGGAGACACCAGCCACCACAATAAACTTATGGCGAATTTCTTTGCCCAGACAGAAGCCCTTTTGAGTGGCAAGACAAGGACGCGAGTAGACCAGGAGTTTGCAGAAAAAGGAACAGACGCTCTAGTAGCGGCCAAGGTGGCTCCATTTAAAGTCTTTGAAGGAAACAAGCCAACCAATACTTTATTAATAGACCAACTCACCCCAAGTGCATTGGGATCTTTGATTGCCCTATATGAGCACAAAATTTTTGTTCAGGGGGTTATTTGGAATATTTTTAGTTATGACCAATGGGGGGTAGAATTAGGAAAACAATTGGCCACCAATATTCTATCAGATATAGAGGGAAAAACTAAGGGGGATCACGATCCCAGTACGCAGGCATTATTAAAAACATTTAACAACTAAGGATTAGATAGTTAGGTTTATAACTTCTAATAACTTTTCACTGCACAGAGGGAGTCTTCCTAAAAGAATGTTAATTTTGATAAAATTTTAACATTGTAATAATGTTGGAACCTTTAATTATCCGCATTTTTGCACTGTTTTTAAAACTAAAACTAAAATTAAACAACAATGAAAAAAATGTTTGTAATGATTGTAGCCCTTTTAGTGTCTACAATTGCTTTCGCTCAAGGAACAATTAGTGGTTCCGTAACAGATGGTTCTACAGGAGATCCATTACCAGGTGCAAGTGTACTTGTTAAAGGAACGACAAATGGAGTAACGGCAGATTTTGACGGTAACTTTACTATTACCGCTAACTCTGGCGATGTATTGGTTATTTCTTATTTAGGGTTTCAAACTTTAGAAGTTGCTGCAAAAAACGGATTGTCTGTTGAGTTAGCGCCATCTACCACTCAATTAGAAGAGATTGTATTGTCTTCTGGTGTGATTGATTTCGCTGAGGAGAGAAAAACACCTGTAGCGGTTTCTACGATTCAAGCAAGCGAGATTGCTTTAAAAGTAGGAAACATGGAATTTCCAGAGATCATGAACAAAACACCTGGTGTATACGCAACCAAGCAAGGTGGTGGATACGGAGATTCTAGAATTTCTTTAAGAGGATTCGATCAAAGAAATACTTCTTTCCTCATTAACGGGCAGCCTGTTAATGATATGGAAAATGGATGGGTATACTGGTCTAACTGGCAAGGTTTAACAGATGTTGCTTCTGGTATTCAAATTCAAAGAGGTCTTGGTGCTTCTAAATTAGCGGTTCCTTCTGTAGGGGGTACTGTGTCTATTTTTACTAAATCTGCTGAGAAGCAGCAAGGAGGATCATTTTCTCAAATGTTTGGAAATGATGGTTATACCAAAACAACTGCTGCTTACAACACTGGAAAAAATGACAAAGGATGGTCATCTTCTTTCTTATTGTCTAGATGGGCTGGAGATGGTTATGTATACAATACTTCTGGAGAAGGTACTACTTATTTTATGGCGGTAGGATATGCACCTAATGGTTCAGATCACAGCTTTAACTTTTCTGTTTTAGGCGCTTCTCAATGGCACCACCAAAGAGATGTTTGGGTTTCTATTAGAGATTATCAAAACTTTGGAGAAAGTGGTATAGATAGAAGGTGGAACACAAACGGAGGAACACTTAATGGAGAGGAGTTCAACATGAGAAGAAACTTCTACAACAAGCCATTGGCAACTTTTAACTGGGACTATAACATCTCAGACAACATTACTTTAAACACTTCTTTCTATGCATCTGCTGGTAGAGGTGGGGGAACAGGTCCAAGAGGTAACAACTACAGAAACAGTACTCTAGATATCTTACCTTTCCGTAAAGATTTAACGGAGCACTATTTAGAAAATGGTAGAGGAAGCAGAGATGCAGACGGCTTCATCAACTTTGACGCCTTAGTAGCTGCCAACAGAGCAAATGCTCAGCCTTATACAGGTGAAAATTCTAATTTCCAAGGGCAGCTCATTGGTTCTAATGGTTTTAGAAATGACGGAGTGAGTAGAGAAATTATAGTGAGAAGAGCCTCTATGAACTCTCATGACTGGGTAGGTGCCATTTCTAATTTAAATATTGAATCAGGTAACTTTACCTATTCATTAGGAGTAGATTTAAGAAGCTACAAAGGGTACCACTACAGGGTGTTAAACAACCTAATGGGCTTAGACGCATACTATTCAACAGGTAATAAAAACTCTAACGGACAAATCATTAATACTTTAATTGAAGCGTCTCCATTTAACAATACAGGTTTAAAAGGCCCGAAAATTGACTATTACAATATTGGTGTAGTAGGATGGCAAGGTTTAAACGGTATGGTTGAATATTCAGGAAATGATAAATTAACAGCTGTATTACAGGCAGGATACTCCAACCAATCTTTCCAAAGAGAAGATTACTTTGACCAACCAGGCAATCCAGTATCAGATACTCAAAATCAAGGTGGTGGTTATGTTAAAGGGGGAGCCAACATTAATATGAATGCAAAATCTAATGTATTCTTTAATGCAGGGTATATTTCTCGTCAACCTCAGTTTGGCGCTGTTTTCCCAGGATATGCGAATGATATTAACCCAGACCTTCAGAACGAAGAGATTACTTCTGTTGAATTAGGATACGGTTACGCTTCTTCAAATTTAAATGTAAAAGTAAATGTGTACTCTACCAACTGGGGAAATCGTTTTGTATCTAGATCTCTTAGCAACCAACAAGGTGTAGATGGGACGGCTCAGTTCAAAGACATTGATGTTGTACACAATGGGATTGAAGTAGAAGCGAAATACAGGGCTTCTAACAGATTCACTTTAACAGGAATGTTGTCTATTGGAGACTGGGAGTACACTAAAGACTTTGACGCTCAATTATTTGACGACAATCAAAACCTTATTGGTACTGGAACCCTTTATACAAAAGGGGCAAAAGTAGGAGATGCCGCTCAGTTTACTTCATTCTTTGAAGCAGATTACCGAGTAGGTAGATTTAACTTTGACCTTGGATACAGATTTGTAGATGGTTTATATGCAGATTACTCTATTACAGATTCTGCCTTTACAGAAGCCAATAACGACGGTGCTTTAAAATTACCATCTTACGGATTACTAGACTTAGGAATGACGGTTCAAATAGCGAATGGTTTAAGCTTAAGAGCAAACATTAACAACTTGCTAGACACAGAATACATAGCAGAGTCTAATACAAACATTCACGCTTCTTCAGGTGCTACTACCTGGAATGGTGTAGATGTTAGAAACTCAGTATGGTTCGGTTTTGGGACTACTTGGAATGCTTCATTGAAGTACAGATTCTAGTATTTCTTATTTAAATACATTAAAAACCCCGCCTTGGCGGGGTTTTTTTATGGGTTGAATTCGTATATTTATTGACTCAAACAAACCCATCTAATACAACTCTTATGGAAATGCTTATATCTCTTCACTCATACTTGGCTTATGCCGTATTACTTATTTTAATCTTATCCGTTAGTAATGCTTTAAAAGGCTGGCTGACCAAAAAAGACACTTTTTCCTTAGAAAAAGATTTTAGGGTGAGTTTGTTTGCGCTTATATTGTCCCACATTCAATTGGTATTTGGATTGGCAGTCTACTTTACGTCGGCCAGCGGCCTTAATGCCATTCAAGAACTTGGAATGGGCGGCCTGAATAGTGCAGCCAGACTTTTGGCGTTAGAACACCCTTTTATTAATATCATAGCAATTGTACTGATTACTATAGGTTGGTCTAAGCATAAAAAAGTGATGGAAGCTACGGCTAAATTTAAAAAAATCGCTATTTTTTATGGCCTTGGATTACTTTTAATCTTAAGTAGGATTCCCTGGGGACAGTGGTTTTCATAGGCACTGGCTTTTAAGTTTGCCGAATCAATTAATTTATTTCCTTTGCTATAAATAGCTGAACTGGAAAGTGGTCACTGAACCCTCCCTGGTATTGCCCAGCGCTATAACTTCTAAATGGATAGCCTTTATAGCGACCTGTTTTTGTGATGAGTCTAGGGTGGTTAAATACCGCTACTTTTTTAAAAGTATAATCGTTTTCTGCCTCATTTAGCCAATTATCAGAGAGATAAAACTGGTCAAATAGGTTCCATTGGTCCCTATAAGCTAGAGACCCAATGCCTTTTTTAAAAAGTGGCTCCATAGGGTTGATCAATTTGTGGTAGCTGCTGTCTGGCGTTTTTTTGAGTTTCGTTGGAGTAGGAATGGTTTGAAGTACTTTTTTAAAGCTTGGGTCTGTAGGGCCGTCATTAAAATCGCCCATGCCAATGATCTTAGCATTTGGATTAATACGCCTAATTGAATCAATAATTTTAAGATTGAGTAAAGCGGCTTTGATTCTAAATGGACTGCTCCTTTGTGTACCACCACTTCTCGAGGGCCAATGATTGACAATTAACCACAGCGGGGCTCCGTCTAAATAGCCCATAACCACCAGTTGGTCTCTCGTGAATTTCCTCCTTTGTAAACGGTCGTATAAATACAAACTGTGGCTGTTAAATGAATCTACGATGAATGAAGTTGGTTTGTAAATTAAAGCCACATCTATCCCCCTCTTATCTGGCGCATCTTTATGAATGATTTGATAGTTTTCGCTTCTCAGAAGCGGATGCCCAATTAAAAATTCCAAAACAGCTTGATTTTCCACCTCACAAACCCCTAAAATATCAGGGCCTTTTTGGGTTGTGCTCATGGGGTTCCCAAGACGCTCAATAACCCAAGCCAGCTGACCTATTTTGTGGTTGAATTTTTTTTGGGTCCATCGGTCTTTCCCCTCTGGTGTCCTGTCTTCGTCAAAAGTGTCTGGATGGTCTATGGTGTCAAATAGATTTTCTAGGTTATAAAAGGCAATGGTTTTTAGGCTAAATTTTTTCTGGTCTTTAAGGCTTTGTTTCTCTTTGCTTTCTTGCTGCCTTGTGAGTTTCAGGCCATTTTTTTCTTGTTTTATTTGCGCTCTAGCGTTGCACCCACTGATGAGTAAAATGGTTGTCAGCCCAAAAATTTTCAAGTAAAACGCTTTAAAGGATTTTGTACCTAGGATATTATTAGGTGTTTTTTTGGTTGGGATATGGGGATTTTCATGACTTTGTTTTCTCATGGTCTTTTGATTTTGTACGATCCTCGATTTCATATACTCCATTGGCTATAAGTCACTAACTTATTTGAGATGGTATGTAAAAGAGGACTGCGTTTGATCGTTTTTGTTGGTTTGTTCATGGGATGCATAGGGCACTCCCAAGGACTTGTCACACAAATAATATACGTTAAAGACCTTCAACAAAACCCCATATCTACTGCCTCTTTTAATCTCCAAGGTAGCTTTTTGGATGCTAGAGGCAATAGTGCAGGGATGTACCGCTTGTTATTACCGAGCAACGGTAATTATACCCTTGAAATAAGTGCAGCTTACTATGAAACTATTCCATTGAATGTTATTATTTCAGAGGCTTCTAACAGCCCTCTTTATGTTGAATTGTCTCCGAGCTCTTTTCGCGAAAACACACTTTTGGAAGACGGCACAGATGCATTGACACTGTCTGAGTCTGATTTAGAAGGTCTGGGTGGAGATGCTGCAGCACCCTATTTATTGCAGGCTACTAGAGATATTTTTCTAGGAAGTGCTGCCTTTGACTTTGGTCAAGCTTTTTTTAAAATTAAATCCTTAGATGCTAAATACGGGACGGTATTTGTCAATGGAATACAGATGAATAAATGGTATAATGGACGTCCACAGTGGTCTGATTGGGGCGGTTTAAACACCTTGACTAGGCAGCAAACTTATTCTCATGGACTCTCGAGTGTTTCTAATGACTTTGGGGGTTTATTAGGCACTACTCACCTTTCTATTCTACCCAGTAGTATGAGACCAGGCTGGCATTTTTCAAGTTCGCTTTCCAACAGATCCTACGCGCTTAGGGAGATGGTTACCTATGTGTCGCCTTTAAAAAATGGCATTTCAATGGCAGTTGGCGGTTCATTTAGGGGAGCCAAAAGGGGCTACCAACAAGGCACTCCTTATAAAGCATTTAGCGGCTTGGCCTCCATAGAATATACGCCCAATGAACAACACCGCTTTAACAGCACCCTAATTTACACCTTTAACAAAAGGGGGCGTTCTGCAGCCCTTACCCGAGAAGTTGCTGCTTTACACGGCAGTGATTACAATCCCTATTGGGGACACGATAAGGGGGTTCTTAGAAACAGCAGAAACAAGACACTTTTGACTAAAACCCTGCTGTTTAACTACGAACTTAGGCTAGAACACTTTCGTCTAAACTTAGCTGTGGGGTACATTGCAGGTAAGGATATTAGAAGTAGATTGTCTTATTTTAATGCCCCAAATCCAGACCCTACTTATTATAAAAAACTGCCTTCCTATTATTTAAATAGTCCTATTGGAGCGAATTATTATGCTGCTATAACTGCGGAGGAGGCATTAAGGAGAAATCCTCAGATTCAGTGGGAACAATTATACAAAGCAAATACCAATTTATTGGATCAAGACCGTGTGGCTTATTTGGAATCTGAAGACGTACTGATTCAAAATCAATTTACAGGAGCACTGAGACTTTTTTGGGAGTTAAATGATTTTCAAGAGTTAGACCTAGGCGTAGAATGGCGGCTAAATCCCATAACGCAGTATGCGCAAATTAAAGATTTATTAGGGGGAAAGCGGCACTTAGATATAGACCCTTTTTCCCAAACACATAATGATGTAGGTGGCTCAAAATACAAGAACGAGGGCGACATTTTTGGCTATCATTACGCGCTGCGCATGCAGGGAAAAAGGGCCTATATACAGTGGCGGGGGAATTTCCGCCACTGGGACGCATTCGCGTCCCTCAGTGCCCAACAACGTTCCGGATATCGCTTGGGAAAAATGCAAAATGAGCGCTATTTAGATCGTTCATTGGGCAAGGGAGCTGTGTTGCGTTTTAATACGATAAAAGCAAAAATTGGTGCGAGCTATAAGTTTAACGGTAGACACCAATTACAAATGACACTTTTACAAGGAGGAGCACCCATTGAGGGGTCTAAATGGTATATAAATCCGAGGGATAGGCCCTTAATTTCGCCAGATATTAAGGCGGAACATCTATTTTGGACAGAAGTAAATTATCACCTTCGTTTATCCAAACTTTTGGGGCGGTTTAATTTGTTTTATGGACGCTTTAAGGACCAAAATTCCCTGCGATATTTTTTTACCGAAACTGCTTTAGGTGCAGATTTTGTTCAAGAATGGGTTTCTGGGCAAAACACCAAACACATTGGATTTGAATTTGGATTTCAGCACCAGATTTCTGCTGCAGTTCAAATTAATTTTTCAGGCGCTTTTGGAAAGTACACTATCACAAACAATCCCAACGTAACATTGTTTTTTGACCCTGGATTAGAATCATTACAACCCAATAATCTAGAAGGAGTCCAAGATTTTGGTGCAGCTCGTGTAAAGGGTACTTCTTTACCCTTAGGGCCTGCAAGGGCATTTTCTTTGGGAATTTCCTATCGAGACCCCTCTTATTGGTGGTTTTCAGTTAGTTTAAATAGTTTGGGATTATCCTATGTTGGCCCTTCTTATTTGAGAAGTACAGCTGCTTTTTTACTGCCAGATCAGCTTTCAGGGGAACCCTTGTCTCCCACAACAAACCTCCTTGCACCCATACAACTGTCATTGCCCTCATTCCATTTGATGAATTTGGTAGCAGGAAAATCTTGGCTTGTGGAAGGAAAATACACCAGTCTTTTCCTCTCAGTCAACAACTTATTAAACCAACAGTATCTGTCTGGGGGCTATGAACAGAGCAGAAAGGCGAGTATTGAATCATTTACTGAAGACCAACGCAGTGGTCAGCCTTCTTTTGACACCAAATTTTGGCACGGATCAGGACGAACATTTTTTTTAAACCTTAACATTTCTTTGCCGCCAAAGGGCTATAAGAAACGAGCGCTTAAAGAGTAAATATACTCTATAAGGGCTTCATAAATATAGAATTATGAGTCATTTTACACCCAGAGTACCCCTTGTTTTATTGCTGTTCATTTCTTTTTTGCTGGCCTGTGAAAAGCCACAGTCGGACATAGAAAATACCCCCGAATTTCAACTTTCCTTTGCCGCCCTTAAAGACAGTGCTCATTCGGGTATATATCGTTTTAGAACATCTGTGTATGTGGAGGCTTATGTAATTTCTTCAGATGCAGCTGGTCAGTTTTTTGGAAAAATAGTGCTTCAAGAAAATTCGGATACTACAGCTATGGGTTTATTATTGTCTACAGATCTTTTTGAAACATCCCTCTGGTATCCGGAGGGTCAAAAAGTGCGACTGCATTTAAAAGATCTTTATGTAGATCAAAAGACTTTGGGTTTGAGTGTAGGGAGTGTTTTTAGCTCTTTTGGAAATTTGTCAATTGGTCGCTTACCCCTATTAAATACCCAAGAATCACTTGAATTTATTAGTGGAGAATCTATGGTGATTGCCCCAAAAAAGAGAACACCTTTAGGCTTAACAGATATAGACTTGCAGACCTTAGTTCAAATAGATAGTTTGCGTATTGGTCCAGAAAGTCAAGGCTTCAATTTCGCAGATTATAAAGAAGACAGTCTCAGGGTGTTTTATGACAAATATGGATCAAAAGTATACTTAAATAGCAGTGGATATGCAGACTTTTGGGACACCCCATTGCCTGAACATTGGGTGTCTATAAAAGGTGTTTTAACAAAAGTTCGTACTAAGTATGAACTAGAGATTAGACACCTATCTGATATTCAAAACTAAGTCAGCACGGGTAGATAAAAAACACCATATTAAAACAGCTTAAATGAATCCCTTGTTGTAATTTTAAGTGCATGTTCAAAATTTAAATGATATGAAATCTACCCTGCTAAATTTAGCTTTGTTGCAGTTTCCGTTGGTTTGGGAGTCTCCAGAAGAAAACAAATATTTTTTTGAGGAAAAAATAATGGCGGGCCACACTCAAAGCCCAGATATAGATCTATGGGTGCTTCCGGAAATGTGGTCTACTGGCTTTAGTATGAATTTGGTCAAAAATGCCCGAAACATTGGAGCAACTTCATTGTCTTTTATGATAGATATGGCCTTAAAAACACAGTGTGCTGTTGCAGGAAGTACCGTTTTTAAAGAAGATTCAAAGGTGTTTAATCGTTTCTTTTTTGTATTTCCAGATGGGACCTATGAATCCTATGACAAAAGACACACTTTTTCTATGGCCGGCGAAAGTGAGGTGTATGAGAAGGGAAATGCCCAGAAGACCATACAATTTAAGGGATTTAAAATTTTTCCGCAAGTTTGTTATGACCTTCGCTTTCCTAGTTGGTCCCGAAATACCCATGACTACGACCTCTTGTTGTATGTAGCGAATTGGCCTTCTCCTAGAATTCATGCCTGGGATACTTTACTCAAAGCCAGGGCTATAGAGAATATGACCTTTTGTGTAGGGGTTAATAGGCTAGGATCAGATCCCAATGGGCATGAATACCCGGGACATTCAGCGGCATATGATTGTTTTGGTAAAGAAATGCTCTTTTCAAAGCAAGAGGGGGTTCACCTTGTTTCTTTGAATAAAGAATCTTTAGAAATAGCACGTGTGAATTTTCCCTTTTTAAAAGACAGGGATACTTTTAAATTAATTGGGTAAGATAAAGGTTTCCTCAAATTCCCAATTGGCCCTTACTTCTAGTAGTTCAGGAAAATATGATACGGGTTCTGGTTGAATCCTTTTTAGGTAATTTCCGGTATCCCAAATCCCATTTTTATTCCCGTCATAAATAACCCTTAATTTATAATTTAAAGGCTCCAGGTGTTCAAAAAAGAATTCAGTCGTTGGCGCACCAATTTGCTCCCTGAGGACCACTTCCTTTTCATCGGTAAGCTGCACAATCATTTGACTACTACTCGTAGTTTTTAATTGTAACCTTAAGGTCCCATAGGCCTCTAGGGGCTTAGTGGCCAACTCATAGGAGATGGTGTCGTTTTTATTTTCAAATAAATCCTCAATAGCGCCAGGGAACATTTGAATTCTAAATCGCTGGTCTGGTTTCACCTCAAAACGAAGGCCCATTTTGTTTTCTAGACTGTCTATAAAAGCAGTGAAAGGGACAGATAGGGTGTCTTTATCAGTAATAAAAATCTGCGC
>CAKZOR010000132.1 GCA_937136755.1 uncultured Flavobacteriaceae bacterium
CCCGCTATTAGATCCCATTTTGGACTTAAAAGCACCAGAAAAAAATTGGGCCTCTACACAAAAATTAACTTTAGAAAAAAACATTATTGCCCTCTTACCCGGCTCTAGAAAAGGAGAGATAAAGGCTGTTTTACCGCTATTGGTCAGGACTTGTGAAGTTTTTAAAGACCAACAATTTGTATTGGCTGCAGCGCCAAATATTCCACTTAAAATGTACACGGACATTATAGGGGACGCATCAGTAAAAATTGTTCAAGGCCAAACTTATGCCTTACTGCAACACGCAAAAGCTGCGCTAGTGACTAGTGGAACAGCCACCCTAGAAACCGCATTGATTGGAGTCCCACAAATTGTGTGCTATAAAACCCAATGGCTCACTTATTGGATTGCAAAAAAAATCATTACCCTTCCCTACATCTCATTGGTCAATCTTATTTTAAATAAAGAGGCGGTACCAGAGCTGATCCAAAATAATTTAAGCGTGAAAAACTTAGAAACACACTTACATAAAATTTTAGAAGGCAGAGATCGGGAAAATCAATTGGAAAACTATCAAATCCTAAAGCAAAAACTAGGTGCAGGAGGCGCAGCAAAAAGAACAGCCACCGCCATAGTCCATTCACTCAAGTCCCATAAATAAATTGTATCTTAGAAATTAAAGCCACTTTACAAATGCTTTAATCAATCCCATAAACTGCTGTTTATTAAAGGTAATTCCCCGTTATTTTACCAAAAAACCTAGTGACCATTCGGAACTATGTTTTTTAAACAATCTGCTCATCTGTTATTACTCCTCCTGGGATATAGCCTAGGAATCTTCACTATTTACAAAGGCTTTATTCCTTTATTCACTGGTAATACCCTAATAATAAGCCTTGCTGTCTGTACCATTTTATTGGCCTATTTCACCAAAACAAGGACCCACCTATTTTGGATTTTCTGTTTTGTAGCAGCATTTTTAATGGGAAGCCTACGCATGGAAATACATCCGAGTCAAAGGCTTTTCAAAACGCTACAGTATGAGGGAAAACAAAAAAACACCCTAGAGACCATTAACCCATTCACCCTTGAGATCAATGGGAATAAACCCCAATATTATCAATTCGTTATTGAATCACTACTAAAAAGCAATGGGAAGCAGTACAGGTATGTGGCCGAGATTCATCCCATACAAATCAAAGACTGCACCGTTTTAACTAACAATCATCCTAAAACCAATCCCATAAAAAAGGTGAAAGTATTGCTCTCTCATGCCAAAGACTCCTTGAAAAAAGCCTTGAAAGAAGGGCAGGTCGGTATTGCTAAGGGATATTTAAACATTCCAAGTGCCAGGCAATTACCGAGAGGATTTAGTTATAAAAACTACCTCAGGACCCAAGATATTCATTTCACCTTTTATATGAGCCAGTGGAAAAAAATAGAAACCACAACCACTAAATACACTCTTAAGTACCGCTCTCTGATTGCAGATAGAAAAAGTAAAATTCTAGAGAAATTACAAACATCTTGTTTAGATTCCGCTGTAGTTCAAGTGTATAGCGCATTGGTTTTTGGTGAGAAAACAAGGCTAGATCTAGACTTAAGAATGGCATACCAAAATGCAGGGGCGGCTCATATATTAGCCATATCTGGCCTACACATAGGAATGATTGCAGCTATGCTGTTGTTTTTTTTAGTGCCACTACAAAGGCTAGCTGGGGGTAAAATACTCTCTAGCATACTGCTTTTATTTGGTTTGTGGACCTATGCAATTTTTTCAGGAAGCGCTCCATCTGTCGTAAGGGCTGTTTCTATGTTTAGCTTCTTGTCTATTGCTTGGATTTTTAATAGGCCTATGTTTTCTCTGCATTACCTCGCCATTTCATTTTTCTTTATGCTATTGTGGAATCCATTGGTGCTTTTCTCTTTGGGCTTTGTAATGAGTTACGCAGCAGTCGCTAGTATTCTTTTAGGAATGCCCCTTATAGAATCATTGGGTGTTCCCAAAAACAAATATGTCAAAAAGGTATGGCAACTAGCGAGCATCAGCCTTTTGGCGCAATTGGGGGTATTAGGGCCCTCTTTATTTTCATTTCATCAATTTCCTTTGTTGTTTCTAGCCACCAATCTTTTCATTATTCCATGGATAGGTATACTGCTTGGACTAGGGATTTTTACCGGAATATGGTGGGCATTTTCTAGCCCGCCCAACCTATTGTTATACGTCCTAAACAAGGGCTTTCTAATCTTAAACAATACGGTAGAATGGATCGGTGCACAGGATCAGTGGCTACTCAAAAACATTTACTTTCCGACGAGTTACCTTTGGGCCTTACTGCTTTTGATTCTGGGGTTTTTACTATGGCAGTTCCAAAAATACCGCAAGCCAAAAAGCTGGCGTTACTTTTTATGGGCCACGCTGATATTTCAAAGTATTGTACTGGGCCAAAAAATATACGATTATAAGATCAATGAGCATTATATCATAAAATCCTATGGACAACTCACGCTGCTGTCTATTGATCATAAAAGTATGGAATACTTCAGTGAGAAGCCCTTAGACAAAAACACCATAAACAGCTTTAAAAACAATTATGACATTCGTGAAACAGTCCATAAAAAATGGGAGAACAACTATCAATTGGGGCCATTTAAAATAGTATTTCCAAAAATAAAAAACCAGATTAAAGGCCCAATAAGTCATGTCCTTATAGACTCGAGTACTCGGGTATACCCATCGCATTTTAATCCCGAGCAACTTAGCAATACTAGGGTCATTTACAGCGGCTTTTACCCTACCAAAGAGATGAACACTTGGGAAAAATGGGCGCGAAAAAATGGGCGCCTAATCTGGAAGATAGACACCCAAGGTTTTTATGATTTTAAAAGAGATATAAGCCCTTAAATAAGCGAAGCCCAGCTAGAGGAGCCTAGCCGCATTTTAGTGCACATTACCCATTAGTTTCTTAATAAACGGAGACGCGATTAAAACCAATACTCCTGCTCCAATAGAATACATGGCGATTAATTCAAATCCGTCGGTATAGACCGTCAATGTTTCCAGGCCACCCACATTGGCATTGTCACTCTCCACCGCCAGTTCTTTACTAATAAAACCAACCACTTGGAAGGCATAGGCAGAAGACAAGAACCAAATTCCCATCATAAATGCCACAATTCTTTTGGGCGAAAGGTCCGTAATTTTTGAAAGCCCTACCGGAGACATAAACAATTCTCCAATAGACAACATAAAATACATGATCAGTAAATAGCTAAAAGGAACCATTCCATTCTCATCTGCTTGTAAGCCACTAATAGAAAGAATATAAAAACTCAATCCAGCAAATAGAAGGCCTAAACCAAATTTATAAGGGGTTCTTGGATTTCTTTTTGTCTTAGCCAAATACGCCCACATAAGTGAAATTGGAATGGCTAGGATAATAATAAACATGGAGTTTAAGGAGTTGGTCTGGGCCGCGTCCATAAGACTCAAATTCACATTTCTAGCAGCAAATAAGGTAATCACACTTCCTGACAGTTCGTGGAAACCCCAGAAAATAGTCATGAAAAAGGTAATTAAAATGGCTACTATTAATTTTTTACGTTCCTCAATAGTGGCATCTATTAGGACCTTAGCTAAGTAGAACAGAATCACAATCCCTATACCCTTAAAAATAATATTCACTAAGTTTTGGTCTCCCAAAATGGTCTCCCCGTTCATAAAAGGACCATAGGAAGACAATAAAAAGGCAATCACTGGAGCTGCTAAAAAGGCCAATACAGGAATCATTTTCCCTTGAGAAACCCCTAGTAATGGTTTGTCTATAGCTGCTTGAGAAGGCGGCAAGCCCTCTGCCCCAAAAACCTGTCTTTTAATCCCGTTCCAAAAGAAGGCAAGGCCCAATAACATCCCAAATCCTGCCAAGCCAAAGCCGTAATGCCATCCGTAAGTTGCCGCCAACCAGCCACATAATAACGGAGCTACCCAACCACCAATATTAATTCCCATATAAAAAATGGTGAACCCTGAGTCTTTTCTCACATCGCCGTCCTTGTAAAGGGAGCCCACAAAAGTGGAAATATTGGGCTTAAAAAAACCATTCCCCACCACAATAAGTCCCAAGGCCAAATAAAAGGCATAGGTGCTGTCTACGGCCAGGACAAAGTGCCCCAAAGACATGAGTATACCCCCAAGAAATATAGACCTTCTAAGGCCCAATGTGGTGTCTGAAATCTTACCACCAATCACGGTAGAAGCATATACCAAAGAACCGTAAGAGGCATAAACTGCAGCTGCGGCCACATCTCTAGTACTGAGGGCTTCAAATATTTTATTCACCATATAAAGGGTCAATAGGGCGCGCATTCCATAGAAACTAAAACGCTCCCAGAGTTCAGCAAAGAATAGGTAAAAAAGCCCCTGAGGGTGGCCTAAAATGTCTTTTGGAGTTTGGCTAGATGTAGTCATATAAGTAATGTATGTATTAAAGGTTGTTTAAAATAAATTGGGTCATTTTGTTGTAGAGTTGCTCCCTGGTTTTCCCACCGTAAATACCATGGTTTTTGTCAGGGTATACCGCCCAATCAAATTGTTTGTTGGCCTGCACTAAGGCTTCTACCATTCTCATGGTATTTTGAAAATGCACATTGTCGTCTGCACTGCCGTGTACAAGCAGTAATTTTCCTTTTAATTGATCTGCATAATTAAGCGGAGAATTTAAGTCGTATCCTTCGGGGTTTTCCTGTGGAGTTCTCATGAAACGCTCCGTATAAATAGTATCATAAAACCTCCAAGAAGTTACCGGGGCTACAGAAATGGCTGTTTCAAACACCTCATTACCCTTTAAAATAGAATGCATGGCCATATCTCCTCCAAAGCTCCAGCCCCAAATTCCGGTACGGTTTTCATCTATATAAGGAAGGGCAGACAATTGTTCTGCTGCAGCAATCTGGTCATCGCTCTCGTAACGCACCAATTGCAAGTAAGTAGATTTTTTAAAATCTCTTCCCTTAAATCCTGTACCCCTTCCGTCTACACAAGCGATTATATAGCCTTTAGATTGTAATAATTGGTACCAGTAATCATTAGCACTCATCCAAGTATTAGAAACAGATTGTGAGCCAGGGCCACTGTATTGAAACATCAAAAGCGGATACTTTTTAGAAGGATCAAAATCTGCCGGTTTAATCATCCACATATTGAGATCGTTGCCATTTACAGCAAGGGTAGAAAACTCTTTTGGGCTTATGTTATAATCTTCTAGTGTATTGAGAAGAGCCGTATTATCTACAATGGTTTTTAACATTAAAGACTGCCCAGCATTGGCGTCACGGACTCTTTTCTTAGGCACTGTGGTATTTAAAGTATAGGAAGGAGGCGTAACAGCATTCGAATGTGCGTTAATGAAATACGTGAAATCTGCAGAAAAACTGGCCCTATTCACTCCATCCTGCGCGGTCAAACGCCTGAGATTTTTACCGTTAATGCCTACCGAATACACATCTCTATTGATAGAACCCATAGCGGTAGACTGAAAAAATATCTTTTTACGTTTTTCATCATAGCCGTAATAAGAAGTTACCTCCCAATCTCCTGAGGTGAGTTGTCTCTTTTCTTTCCCACTTTTGTCGTGTAGGTAAAGGTGGTTATAGCCATCTTTTTCAGAGCTCCAAATAAAACTGTCGTCTACTAAAAAAGTAAGGTTATCATTCACATCTACATAGGCAGCGTCTCTTTCCGTGTGCAAGACAGAAAGGGCACCACTACGCTTGTTATACTCGTATAAAACAAGTTCATTTTGGTGTCTGTTAAAAGTTTGAAACGCCAACTCATCTGGATTGTTTTTCCATTTAATACGCGGAATATAATAGGCGTCTACGGGGATTGTAGCAGTTTTCGCTCCCTCCAACTCCATGAGATGTAAGCTAACTACTGCATTGTTTTCCCCAGCTTTTGGATACTTAAAGGTTTGTAGTGTAGGGTATAAATCTTCTCCGTAAATGGGCATAGAGTACTCTGGAACCTCGGTTTCGTCGAATCTCAAAAAAGCAATATGGGTTCCCTCTGGGCTCCATTCAAAAGCACGAACAAAGCCAAATTCCTCTTCGTAAACCCAGTCTGTAATTCCATTAATAATACGATTCTTTTCACCGTCAAAAGTAAGTTGCTTCGTTTGCTTGGTTTTTAAATCGAACAGATAGATATTGTTTTCGTACCCATAGGCTACTTTAGAGCCGTCAGGAGATAAACTGGGCTCTTGAATGCCAACATCAGCTATTTTAATTAAAGACTTATCATTGAAGTCATACACAAAATAAGACCCTAGGGTAGACCTTCTGTAAATGGGTGTTAAATCCGTAGCCAAGAGCACTTTAGATTCGTCTGCGCTAAAGGTGTAAGAACTCATATATGAAATACCCTCCAAGTCTTCTGTAGACAGTAAAGTAGCCGTTTTCTCCAGCGTTTCATACTCGTATAAATCAATGGTTTGGATCTTATTTACGCGGTCATAATTCAATAAGGTATACTGGGTGCCATTGTTTCTAGACCGAAGCACATCCATGCCTTCTGTTCTAAAAGTTCCATCGTAAATAGCCGCTACACTCACTTCTTTATCTTGTGCTAAAACGGTATTTATGGCCAAAAGGCCGATGCTAAAAAGCGCTGCTAATTTTCTCATATCATTCAATTAAAACAAGGCCCTATGACCCGTATTATTGTAATAAAGCTCCTAAAAATAAGATTTTAATACGAGAATCTTTAAAGAATCTACAAATAGGTCATAAAATGGGATTTGACTATCTTAGCAGGACAAAAAAATAATCTATGTCTACCCCCATTCAAGGATTTTCAAAACTGTCTAAAGAAGAAAAAATAGACTGGGTATCTCAAACTTTCACCCAAGGAGATCCTGAAACAAAATCGCTACTCACCCAATACTGGCATGAGGACAAGGAGCTGCAAAAATTACATGATGAATTTATAGAAAACACCCTCAGTAATTTTTACCTGCCGCTGGGTATTGCACCAAATTTTCTAATCAACAACAGTTTATATGCCATTCCTATGGCCATTGAAGAGAGTTCCGTGGTGGCCGCAGCTAGTAAAGCTGCCAAGTTCTGGGGAAGCCGAGGCGGGTTTAAAACCGAAGTGCTAGGCACTGAAAAAATAGGCCAAGTACACTTTTTCTTTCAAGGTGATCCCGAAAAATTAAAATCCTTTTTCACCCATATAAAACCCATTTTATTGGCAGACTGTGTCTCACTCACAGCGAATATGGAAAAGCGAGGAGGGGGCATTAGCAGTCTATCGTTGAGAGACAAAACCTCAGATTTGGCCCATTATTTTCAAATACATGCTGTATTCCAAACAGCAGACGCTATGGGAGCCAACTTTATTAATTCTTGTTTGGAGCAATTTGCCACTACCCTAAAAAGAGAGGTCCACTTATATGCAGACTTTACCGAAGAGGAGAAATCACTTGAAGTGGTCATGAGCATACTATCCAACTATGTGCCCAATTGTGTTGTAAAAGCCACCGTATCTTGCCCAGTAGAGGACTTAGAAGGCATTGATGGAGCGTCCGGGCGTGTTTTTGCACAGAAAATGGTACAGGCCGTTGCCATTGCCAAGGCAGCACCTCATAGAGCGGTGACCCACAACAAGGGCATTATGAATGGTATAGACGCTGTGGTCATTGCCACAGGAAATGACTTTAGGGCGGTAGAAGCTGGGGTACATGCCTATGCCGCAAAAGACGGCCAATATTCAAGTCTGACACATGCAGAAATAGTAGATGGTGTTTTTAGTTTTTGGATAGAAGTGCCCTTGGCTTTAGGAACTGTAGGAGGGCTCACCAATTTACACCCTCTAGTAAAATGGTCCTTGTCAGTCTTACAGAAACCCTCTGCAGAAAGGCTTATGGAAATTGTAGCCGTGGCAGGATTGGCACAAAATTTTGCAGCTTTGCACTCTTTAGTGACCAGTGGGATTCAAAAAGGGCATATGAAAATGCACCTGCTTAACATACTCAACCAACTGGGGGCTACTGCAAAGGAAAAAGAACAATTAGTCGCGTATTTTAAAGATCAAACCGCTACCCATAATTTGGTGGTCAGTAGTTTTGAAGCCTTGAGAAAAAATGGTCGCTTATGAAACCTTTAGCTACTGCCAACGCCCTGCCAACTAATGGCAAACGTTTTTACAGCCATGGTAAACTACTGCTCACTGCTGAGTATTTGGTGCTAGACGGTGCAGAAGCTATAGCTATTCCCTGTCGCTTTGGACAGGATTTATGTATAGAAGAAAACCACGAAAGTAAGACCATCCATTGGAAAGCCTATACTAATGAAAAGACCCTATGGGGACATTTTAGCTTCCCTATAGCGGCGCTGAAGCATCCCGTGTATGCCCAACCAAAAAACGAAAAGGACTTTCTAATAAAGTTGTTACAAACAGCTAAAAAATTAAATCCCTCATTTTTAGAAAATAGTATTGGATGTTCTGTTCGCACCCATTTAGAATTTCCCAGAGACTGGGGACTTGGCAGTTCTTCTACCCTTATTCACAATGTAGCGCTTTGGGCGTCAGTAGACCCCTATAAACTACTTGGGCTAAGTATGGGGGGTTCTGGTTATGATATTGCTTGTGCAGCCGCTAAAAATCCTATTCGCTATAGGAGAGAGACTGCTACACAACCGTTACACATTCAGGACATAAGTCTTGAGACAGTCCTTGTAAAAGATGCGGTATTTATACACTTAAATCAAAAACAAGACAGCAGGGCTGGAATTAATACCTACTTAAAACAGAAGGCTGCTCATGCGTTTTCATTAAATGAAGCCCTTGAGCAGATCAATATACTCAGTAGATCACTTCTTGACGCCAAAGATGCAAAAACGCTCATGGCTTCTATGGAGGCTCACGAGGCTTTTGTAGGAAGCATCATCCAAACAACTCCTGTTAAAGAACGCCTTTTTAAAGACTACCCAGGTGCTATTAAAAGTTTAGGGGCTTGGGGAGGAGATTTTATCATTGCGGTCTCTGAACAGTTAAACCCTCTTGAAACAAAGGAATACTTTTTTAATAAAGGATATACTACTAGCTTTTACTATACTGAAATGGCCTTGTAATTTCGCAAAGAAGCAGGTCAAAAAAAAAGGCGGCCTAAAGGCCGCCTTTTTATATGATGCAAAAAGAAATATTAATAAAATACGGCTCTGTTGTCTTCAATCTCTGCAGTCTCTTTTAAGGCGTTATAGCTGCTAAAAAAGATGCTATTTTGAGTTCCTGCCTTTAATGCTTCTGCATAAGTTGCGTAGCTGTCCAAGGCTGTTGCTTCTTGCTTTTTGTTAAGCTGTACTAAGAAAACACCCGTTTCACCTACCAAAAGTGAAGAAGTAGCGCCTTCAGATAAGTTAAAAGCTTTTCCTACTACAAAAGCTTCTCTACCAGCTCCTGGAATAATAGGACTCTTTACACTTAAAGCAGAAGCCGTTTCTACAGACTGACCAGAAGCCGCTGCAAAAGATTCTAAAGTGTTTCCTGATTTATTTTTTAAAATCCATGCCGCTTTCTTTTCTTTTCTCAAGATTGGAAGCGCTGTAGCAGAGGCATCTGCCACGGTCATGGTTCCTGAACGGTATCTAGCGGTCAGTTGAACAATGGCATAGCCATTATTTACATTAAATCTTTTAATCGCTCCTAAATCTGTGTCTTCGTTAAATGCCCACTGCACCACTGCTCTTTGAGCAGCAAGACCTGGGAGATTCTCATCCATGGCTAGTAACTTGTTGACACTTCTAACGTCATAGTTTCCTTCTTTAGCAATAGTTACATATTCTTTTGGATTTTCAGTAACATCCATTTCAAACTTGGTCGCTTGAGTGAAAATCGTATTAATGGTTTGCTCAGAAGGAGCAATATCTCTACTCAAGGTAGCGATCTGGAAAATATCTTGTTTGTCGTCTACCCTCACAATATGGAAACCAAATTCTGTCTCTACCAATCCAATAGCGTCTACTCTATTTGAAAAAACAAAATCATTAAATTTTGGTGTCATTTCTCCATCTTGGAAGAAGCCTAAATCTCCACCTCTAGAAGCTGTAGGACCATCTGAGTTATCTCTAGCCAATTCAGCAAAAACAGTATTTGATTTTTTAGCCTCTGCAAGTAATCTATTGGCTTCTGTTCTAGCGGCTTCTTTTGTTCTTGTTACTGATGGGCTTACACGCTCAGCGCCCACATAAGAAATTAAAATATGTGATGCTTTTACTGCGCCATTATTTTTCTTGGCGACCAATTTAGAAACTTTGTAAGCATTATTCTCTTTATAAGGTCCAAAAGTATCACCAGGACTTAAAGTGATAATAGAATCTCTAAATGTGGTTACTATTTCATTCTTAGTTCTATAAATAGTATCGTATGCACTGTCTGAATTACGTTCTAAAAATGCCGCTAAATCTGTTGTGTTCAAAAAACCTGCTACTTTTTCAGTGGCAGCTGAATTTTCATTGTACTCCTCTATATCTGAGAGCAAAGCAATTACAGCGTCTTTAACTGCTTGCTCATCTTCCTTGGAGGCTTTCTCCTCAAAGTACACAAAACGAATATCTCTTGCTGGTTCCTGCTTAAACATGGCAGGATTGTCCTTAATATAGGCTTCAATCTCTCCTGCAGTTACTGTAATAGTGGTATCTGGAACAGCAGAGAAAGGCATTCTTACATATGAAATATCTACTTTGTCATTGGCTAATTTGTAGTCAAATTTGCCTTCTTCTAGTGTAGTTCCAACACCCGCTTTCACTAAGTTAAAATACATTTGCTCTTTAGCAGACTGGATAATGGCTAATTCGTCTTGCAACCAAAGAGAATATCTGTAAGGATTATTGGCTTTCCAATCTGCCACTGCAGCAATAAATAAGGATTCACTAAAAATACCGTTCTCATCTTGAAACTCAGGTTGGTTTGAATAAGATGGGGTGTTTTTGATGAAGTTCATGATTTGGTCCCCTTCTACTGAAATACCCAAATCTTCAATTTCTTGATTTAATAAGTTTCTTCTCAATTCAGTATTCCAAACCTGATTGACCAATTGAACAGTTGTTGCCTGGCTACCTGCCCTTTGAGCGGCAACTTCTAGCTTTTGACGAAAGTCATCTATAGAAATTTCTTCGCCATTCACACTTCCAATAGCTGAGCCTCCCATGGGAGATCCGCTTCCGCTGTTGGTAAATACTCCTGAAATTACAAAAGCAAATAATGCCATTCCAATGATAAGGATCAACACCGTGGTTCTCTGTCTTATTTTTTCTAATACTGCCATTTTCTAAATATCTTTTAATCAGTTGGCGAAAATACCATTTTCTTTTTAAATTTTATTCGCTTCTACTAATTTTTAAACTTTTAAAAAGTGCTTTATTCCTTTTCAAGCACCTCTAATGAGACCAAATCTATTTTATTGCCTGAAACCTCTAAAATAGTAAAGCAATAGAGGCCTATAGTAATACGCTGATTTAATGCGGGAATCTCCCCTGTCTCGTGGACAATTAAACCACCTAAGGTACCGTATTCGTCTCGTTCTTCAAGATTTAAATAATAGGTTTCATTCAGGTAATCTACTTCTAACCTAGCTGAAAATTTATAGGTGTTGTCGGACAATTGTTCCTCTATCAAATCTGTGCTGTCGTGCTCGTCTTCTATTTCCCCAAACAATTCTTCTACAATATCTTCCACCGTAACCATTCCCGAAGTTCCACCGTATTCATCTAACACAATAGCAATACTTTTTCTTTTTTTAGTAAGTACATTCAAAATGTCATTGATCAACATAGTCTCTGGTACATACTCAATAGGCAAAAGCATGCTTTTGATAGTTTCTGGCTTTTTAAAAAGCTCATAGGAATGCACATAACCAATTATATTGTCTATGGTGTCTTTATAAACCAGCAATTTAGAGTATCCTGTTTCTGTAAAAATCTTTACTAAATTTTTAGGACTCTCATGTATTTCTACTGCACATAAATCTGTTCTAGGCACCATGACATCTCTGGCTTTTACTCCAGAAAACTCCAAAGCATTTTGGAATATTTGAATCTCAGAGTCTACCTCATCTTCTGTCGCTACAGCTTCCATTTGCTCCGTAATATAATCACCTATTTCCAATTTGCTAAAAGCTAATGGAACGGAATCTCCCGATGTTTTAAAAAGTAATTTAAGAATCAAATCTGAAATAAAAATCACAAAATTAGAGACTTGTGAAAAAATAAAATAAAACACATAGGCTGGTAACGCTAGGGCTTTAATGAGCGTATTAGCATAGATTTGAAAAAGTACTTTAGGTAGGAATTCTGCTGTGAGTAAAATAATCAAAGTAGATATAACTGTTTGTGTAAGCAAACTAAAGTCTGTAAACAGCAAGCTTAATAAGGGGCTTTTTACTGGAGTCCATTTTTCAAATAGCCCCATAAGTAAATCACCCATAAACAATCCATAAATTACCAAGGCCACATTATTACCAATAAGCATGGTAGCAATGAATTTGGAGGGCCTTTTGGTGAGTCTTGTCAGGATTTTAGACAGAAAGCCGTCTTGTTTTTTTTCTATCTCAACATGAATTTTATTTGCAGAAACAAATGCAATTTCCATCCCAGAAAAAAAGGCGGAAAAAAAGAGCGATAGTATAATAATTATGAGGTCTGGGTCCACTATTTTTTGTTTTCGTTTTGCCTTTTTTCAAATTTCAATCTGTAACTCCTTCTAAAAAAGAACATTCCAATTGAAACCACTCCAAAAAGCAAGAAAATGCCCATTTCCTCAAGGGAACTACCCCATAGCTTAATGACTTTAACTAAAGAGAAAATAGCCACTATTAAGTATAGGTATTCGGTATATTTTAAAATTCTAATCATCGCTTTCTGTTTCTTTAATGGTCATATACCCAAATGTTTTATGGGCATTTAAAAAACTAAAATCTCTATTAAAGTCCATCCCTTTACCATCCATAATGGTTTGGTTTTCAGGATTGGTATAGGTAAATTTTTCTTCAGTGAAAATCCATTCTCCTAATTGATCATAATACAATTGAGGGGTTTCTAATTGCTTCCCGTCATGGGTTGTTATAACCACATTGCCTCTCAAATCTATTACATTTGTAGCAGAATATATAATTCCATAATCAGATTTAACCACACTTTTCTTACCCTCTAAATCAAATACTTCCAAAACAAGTCCCTCTGGAAACGTTCTATATGGAAATGCTAAATGTTGATAATCCAAGCTTTTAGTACTCCTCAAAATAGCGATAAGTCTGGCATCTTTTTTTAGCGCACCCCCCATGGCCACCTCCATTGGTATTTCTGAAATTTCTGGGGTTTCTGTATAGTACAAAACAAAATTTTCTGCTATTCCCTGAGGTGAGACACTGGGATCTTCAAAAACAACTTTTGGTTCAGATGAATTACAACTAAAAAAAAGTATTGCCGTTACAGTTGTAATGGCAATACTTTTTAAATATTTAAAAGTCTTTAAGTCTTTCATTTATAGGCTTGGCACCGAAACGCTACCACCTACCCAGCAGTTAAAAGTAACTGTTTTCCCAGCTAAACCTGAAGAAAAAATATCTGTTTTAGATGGCGCTAATGCCATATAACGTTCTATTGTTTGATTGGCACGGCTTCTCAAAGCTAAATCTACTCGGCCCGCCTTTTTAGCTACTTCAGCTGCTTTCCAGTAGATCGCTCTTTTTTCAAAAGTAGTACTACCACATTCGTTAGCAGAATCTGCGTACAGACTCGCTATTAATAAATAAGCTTTTCCCAGCGAAGCATTATTATTGACAGCCTTTTGAGCATAGCTTCTAGACAAACTCTTGTTGCTCTTTTTGTAAATAGTGGCAATCTTGTAAAGAATATTGGCCTTCTTTTTAGCATCCGCTTCTAAACTTACCGCCTTGTTAAAGTCCGCCACAGCTCCTTGGCTATTTCTAGCGTTCATTTTTAACAATCCTAAGTAGAAGTAGGTATCTGAAGTTGGATCCAAAGCATTTTGAGCCTCTACCAATTTTACAAATAATGGGTCTTCTGTACACTCTTTGCTGTACATTCTACCTACAGCAGATTTAACCCATTTTATATCTGTTTTCTTTTCCTCAAAATTCTTTTCGTAAAGCGGAATTAAATTTTCACAATTGGCTAAACTACCGAGTTTAGAATCTATACTCTCACTGATTTTAACAAAAGTCTCAGATTTACGCTCTGCAATACTCTTTTGTCTTTTCTCTCTAGAAGAGAGACTTCCAGACTCCTCTTTGACCTGAAGTTTATTTACCATTTGGTTTAACCCCTCAATCTCTTCATCAATTTTAGAACCTACTTGGTCATAGGTTTCAAATACCGCGTCTAGGTCTTTAATTCCTGCAGCATTTAAATCTACTAGATATGAAAAATAAATATACAGCGCTTTGGCATTCGTAAAATGAGCACGGTCTTGGTTAAAAGCCTGGTCCAAAACATTAAAAATTTCTTCTGTACTAGCGATCTTCTCGTCATTTTTCAAAAGTGCTTGGTCAATGAGCATATCTGCCAAACTCTCTCTTTTTGGATAGATTTCTCTATATTTGGTGTAGAGTGTCAACAATTGGTCAATAAAAGCTTTCTTTTCGTCTCCAGCACTGTTTTCAATTTTATACTTTAAAATTCTTTCTCCATACACAAAATTCGCTGGATTTAATTCAGGACAAGCTTCATAAACCTGTTTCCACGGCTCGTAGGCTGAATCGTAGTTTTTTACTTTTACAAATTCCGAGTAGATAGATAAATTGGTCGCACAATCTTGCGCTTGTAATTTAAAAACGCCAACGAAACCAATTAGGGCTATGGTTAATATGTGCAGTTTCTTTTTCATGATGCTAGTATATATTGTGTTTAATTATAAAAATAAGGGCTAAAAATAATTAATTTATTTTTCTTTTCAAGAACCATCTGTCATTTAATGAGAGTCCAACTCGAAGACTTAAGTAATTTTCTTTGATTAAACCAGCCTTTGCGGTACCTAAAGCACCCATTTCAATTCCGATGTTCACATTAGAAAAAGTGCCTCCCATAGGAAGACCTACACCAATATTTGTGCCAAAATCTTTAATAGCCTGATTATTTACTTCCATTCCGGTATTGACTAATCTAATTCCAAAGCGATAAGTGGCTCTTTTGAAAAAAGAAGCGAATGGAGCAAAATCAGGCACATAGTAGCCACCCACCCTAAGGGTAGACGCGTCAGAGTAAGTCACATTTGATTGGTTTAGAAAAGCACTGCTAAAACTACTCATCTCTTGAAGAGAATAAGAGGCTCCAACAAGCCATTTTTTATTTTCTCCAATTCCAAGACCTAAAGTTGTCATAGAAGGGATTTCAATGGTGTTGTTTTTTAAATTAGACGCCTCCAAGTCTAATTCAGAGACTTCTAATTCTGACCCATTCACTAATGAGAGTGATCCCACTTCCTGCGTATTACTAGCTTTTAAGTCCAATCCTGTAGTGTGTACAAAAGAAGTGTACAAAGTCAGTTTATCTGTAATTTTTGGGGTGTAATTTGCCGCTAATTGGAAATTAAAACCATTCATTCTTGATGTTCTCCTATCTATGGTTCCAAACAATACAGAACTTAAAGATTGGACCCTTTCTTTATTCACCGTCCCAAAATTAGCAAAGGCAGAAGCCCCTACCGTAAGGTTTTTTAAAGGTGCTGCACCTAATGAGAAATATATTTTACTCAGCCCTCCGTCTCCAGAAAAAACGTTTGTGATTGTTTCCCCATCTGCATTTTCTGTACTTGAATTTAAAATATACCCCATGGAACTAACAGGTGTAATTCCAAAGCCAATTCCAATATTTTTAGCTATGGGCATAGCTACAGACAAATAATCAATGGCAGTTAAAGCGGTACTTTTTTCTTGGGTATCTGAAGTCAAGTCCATTCTTCGATGAGAAAGACCCACAGTGTAAGTGGTTAACTTCAAAAGACCATAAGAGGCAGGGTTTTGAAGATTTACATGAATTGAATCTCCATAAATACTCAAGCCCCCCATTGTGTTATTTTCTACGGTATTGGCAGGATTAAAGGTACCTAAGCCAAAATATGAATAAGGAGAAACCGTACCATCCTGGGCATTGGTTTTTATGAATAAGCAAACAACAAGGGTAAAGATTAACTTTTTAAACATCTAAAACGTGTTATAATCAAGCAATTGGCGCAAGCCTTGTACCAGAAAATTAGAATGGGCAAATATGGTATTTTTTAGTCGTTTAGACAAGAATTGTGCGTCTCCGCCTGTTAAAATAAGTGTTAAATCTTCATATGTGCGCTCTAAACTACTTTGCCAACCTTCAATTTCAAAGACTAATCCGTTTACCGCCCCAGCTAAAATACTGTTCTGAGTATTTGCGCCAATTGCAATAAACTCCTCTTTTAATGTAACAAACGGTAATTTATTGGTATGCTCATGCATGGCTTTAAAACGCATTTGTAGGCCTGGTGAAATAGCGCCACCCCGGTAGATTCCATCCGATGAAATAAAATCGTAAGTCACACAACTGCCCGCATCTACCACCAAACAGTTCTTTCCTGGATATTTAAATACTGCTGCAGCGACCAAACCTATCCTATCTGCCCCTAGCGTTTCAGGAGTCTCATATCTGTTTTCAAATGGGAGCTTCAATTGACTATTCACTTTCAAAAGAATCGTTTTCTCTTTCAGAAAAAGCTGTATTTGTGGTTCTATACTCACAACAGAGCATAAAATAGCCTGCGTTATCTCTGGAAAATTTAAAAACAACTCAATTAGTGTGGCATGCATTTCACCAAGCTCAAATTGAGTCTTAAACACCTCATCTTCTTGATCATAGACCACCAACTTACCCAAGGTATTTCCTATATCTAAGACTAGTTTCATGCTACAAAGATGTGAAATCTAAAAAAACAATTGCCTTTTTTTCTCTTTTTGTTTGTATATCCTAAATTAGAAATTATATTTGCATCCGCTTAATAGCATGGTGCCTTAGCTCAGTTGGTAGAGCAATGGACTGAAAATCCATGTGTCCCTGGTTCGATTCCTGGAGGCACCACTTAAAGCACAAAAACCCACTCCAAGGAGTGGGTTTTTTTATTTCTAAAAGCGTCAAAAGCTCGCTTTTGTAAGTTAGGAGGTATAAAAAAAAACAATAACTTTAACAGATGAAAAATACTTTTTTACTGTTGTTGGGTTTCCTGCTACTTTTGGGTTGTGTCAACAAGACAACGCAGGCTAAAAATAACATCTCTTCCAATAATAATATGAATGAAACCTTACGCCATATTGTACTGTTTAAATTTAAAGCGACTTCTGAGGCAGTTGATATTCAAAAAATAGAGAACGCCTTTATCGCTTTACCCACTAAAATAAAAGAAATAAAGGATTTTGAATGGGGATTAAACAATAGTCCAGAAGGATTAGACAAGGGCTTTACCCATTGCTTTTTGGTAACTTTTGAAAGTGAAGCAGACAGGGCTACTTATCTTCCTCACCCTGACCATTTGGCTTTTGTAGCCTTATTGGATGGTCATGTAGATGATGTTTTGGTGTTGGATTATTGGTCCAAATAATTTAGCTATAACCGATTATTCGGGTAAAAACACCTCATTAAGCATCGGCCGAAGGCCAAAAAAAACTATTAAAAGCGCAAGAGCGCATAGCCTTTGAGCTGATAGGTGGTGAGTACTGTGAGCGCAGAAGTGGCCATTTCTAGTCCTGGCGCTAATTCCTCTGGGGCAATTTTTCTTTTAAACATTGATTGTGAACAAACGACAATTTTTACACCTTGAGCCAACAGTTGTTTAAATAATGGACTGTGTGGGTTGGCAATTCCATATCGTTTGGTATACGCCTGGTCATTCATTACAGACCATATGGCGGAACCGTGAATGGCTACAACCACATTGAGATGTTCTGGGGGAACACCTCCCATTACATGAAGGTTCATGAGTCGGGCTAGATTATTTAAAGCGAAAAAAACTTGGCTTTTATCTTCGTCTCCTGTAGCCACGTCTACCACAATATTATACACCATGTCGGGGTCTGGCTTTTCATTGGCCATGGGTGCGTCACCAATGGTTCCAAAATCCGAAATAATTGGGTTTACCAAGCTTTGCCCCTGTAATAATCCCGAGAACAAAACAAAGAATATAATGTATATCTGATTTTTCTTGCAGTAATTCATTGGTCTATCTTTTGTGTATATTTGAGTGAAGTTAGTTAAAAAACAACTGTTTTGTTTTATGAAAAAGCCGTTACTATCTAAAAACACCAAACGATTACTGGTCTTTGGTATCCTTAAAAAAGTAGCTTTAGTGCTTTGGTTTTGGTACTTCTAGACCTACTCAGCGTCCCAAATACCCTGTATAGGAGTAATTTTTAAGCCACTGTATACATGGGTCTCCGCTGCATTATTTTCAATTTTAAGCTGATGAAACGGAAGGCTGTTAAAAAACTGTGCCGTCATGACTTTTTGGCCATTGTTAAGGAAAATCTCTACAGAGGACTGGTCTAAAAATATAGCTACTGGAATATCTTTAGGGGGCAAATCTCCAATAGGTCCTGTCTGAATGGTCTTAAAATCTTCTTGAAAATCTACCAAACCACTGGCACTTCTGTCTATGGACATCTGCTGGTTTTCTGGATCTAAATGAATACTTAAGCGCTCCTGCTTTTGATTGACAAATGAAAGACTCATGGCAGATCCATCCCAAATGAAATCTATTTTAGATTGATTGAGGTCTTCTGAATATGTGACTATACTTTGGCCAGCATCAATGGAAACATTTTTTCCCTCGTGGTCATTGCCTAAAGCATCCCATACCGGGGCTGGAGTGCTAAATAGCGTGGGAACCCCTTGAACGTCTTTTAGAGACAGGGTCCTCGGTAAGGTCATGGCACTGCGCCATCTTTCTGTGGGGGTATTTTGAGCGTAGAGCCAATTGCTCATCCAGCCAATAAATAATCTAGAGCCATCTGGGGTGTGGTTGTAGGTCACCCCCGCGTAATTATCAGTCCCCCAGTCTACCCATTGGTCTTCTTTTTGGTCAGAGACAAATGTTTTCCCATCAAAATCTCCTACAAAATACTGTGTGCCACTCCCTCCATTGGGAGCGCCCGGGTTAATGCTAATAAACAACACCCACTTTTCTGTTCCTGTGGTTTGATCTGTAAAAGAAAACAAGTCTGGACACTCCCAAACACCCCCGTGGGCCCCCTGGTCTTTTCCAAATTCACTTTGCTTTTCCCAATCAATTAGGTTGTTTGATCCCCATATTTGCAAATGGTCTCCAGCTACCAAAAGCATGGACCAAGCATTGGTTTTTTCATTCCAAAATACTTTGGGATCTCTAAAATCTTTTACCCCTGAATTTCCTATAACTGGGTTTTCAGCATACATTTCCCAGCTGTCACCTCCATCTAAACTATAGGCAATTCCCTGAGTTTGGTAATCTGTTTTTCCTGCTTTTTCGCCCTCCATGAGGTGGTAGGTGAAAATAGCAATCATAGCTGGATTTTCTTTGGTTCCAAGACCTGAGGTATTCTCAAAATCTACTACGGCAGATCCGGAAAATATATAGCCGTGTTGGTCCGGAAACAGCGCTATGGGTTTGTGTTCCCAATGCACTAAGTCTGTAGAGATGGCGTGCCCCCAATGCATAGGCCCCCAAACAATGTCTTCTGGGTAGTACTGATAAAACAAATGATATACGCCCTTATAATACACCAAACCATTGGGATCGTTCATCCATTTTTCTCTTGGGGTAAAGTGGTATTGAGGCCTGTGCGGCTCTTGGTACAAAGGGGTTTCGTAAGTTGCCATAGATTCTGTGGGGTTGCTGCTATTTTTACAGCTGCCCAAAACTAAAAAAAGAAATAAGAAAATCGCTGAATTTCGCATAGGAATGAATTGTTTGTGTAAAAATAGATTTTTTCTAAAAACACCCCCTATTAAATTACAGATTTACGACCTTAGCCTTCAATACTCTTAAAAAACATGCCTGAGAATCTCTTAATTATATTTGCTAAAAATCCGGTAATTGGCCGTTGTAAGACAAGACTAGCCAAAGGTATTGGCCCAGAAAATGCCCTTGCTGTCTACCGCATATTACTGCAACATACTGCCCAAACTACCCGCAGCTTAAAAGTAGATAAGGAAGTGTTATACACGGATTTTATTGACCATGAAGACAGTTGGGATTCCACTATTTTTAAAAAAGAGCTTCAGAGCCCTGGAGATCTGGGCCAAAAAATGCAAGCTGCATTTGAAGCGGGATTTAAAAAAGGCTATCAAAAAATAGTGCTGATTGGAACAGATTTAATCACTTTAGAGCCCAGTGATATTGAAAAGGCTTTTGAAGCTCTTGACAGCAATACGGTGGTTTTTGGTCCCGCCCAAGACGGCGGATACTATCTCATAGGGCTCAGCCAAATGAAACCTGAGTTATTTAAAAACATTCCCTGGAGCACTTCAAAGGTACTTACTAAGAGTCTTGAAAAAATAGACCATACTTACCAATTGCTTCAAATAAAAAATGACATAGATACGGTAGAAGACCTAGCGGAAATTCCTGTATTTTTACCTTTTATTCCTTTATTATGATACCAAAGCACCTAGAAGAATCTATAGCCTATTTAAAAGAAAAAGGATTTGACCGTCCAGAAGTAGGCATTGTATTAGGAACTGGCTTAGGGCAATTGGTTAATCACTTGACAGCGCCCGTAGAAGCCCACTACAATCAAATTCCTTTTTTCCCGCTTGCCACCGTAGAGTTTCACTCGGGAAAATTACTATTCGGAACCCTTGGGGGAAAAAAAGTAGTGGTCATGCAAGGCAGGTTTCACATTTATGAAGGCTATGACTTATTAGACGTCACTTACCCCATAAGGGTTATGCATGGATTGGGTATTAAACATTTACTGATCTCTAACGCCTCAGGCGCCATTAACCTCAACTATAAAAAAGGCGAGATGATGCTCATAAAGGACCACTTAAACCTTCAGGGCGGTTCTCCCCTAGCCTTTAAAAATGTGGGGGATTTTGGAGAGCGCTTTGCAGACATGAGCGCACCCTATGACGCAAGCTTGAGTAAAATCATAAAAGAGATAGCCAAAGAAGAAAACATAGCGCTTCAAGAAGGAGTCTATGCTGCTGTAGTAGGACCTCAGTTAGAAACAAGGGCAGAATACCGCATGTTAAAAATTTTAGGGGCAGACGCTGTGGGCATGTCTACCGTGCCAGAAGTGATTGTTGCCAATCATTTAAAACTTCCTGTAGCAGCTATTTCAGTACTCACGGATGAATGCGATCCTGAGCATTTAAAACCGGTAGATATTGCGGAGATTATTGGCATAGCTGGGGCCACAGAACCCAAAATGATCACCCTATTCACTAAGCTCATAGAGCGCTTATAGTGTTTAAAAATTAATTCGAATACTGACCATACAGAGACCTTAGGGTCTTTTCTGCTGGCTTATTTTGTGGGGTAAATCGATTGTTTTCAGGGCCACCAACCCCTTTTAAATACATAAACCACTTCCAAATAAACCCGCCTTTGAACCAATGCTGTGACCAAAAAGTATCTACAATCGCCTGAATGGCCCGGGACTGAGCCCTTAAATTTACTGCCTCTTTATTTTTGTCTACTAGCCAGGGTTTGGCCCCCGTATAATCTACACTTCTATAGCCATACTCAGTAAACAAGACCTTCTTATCGCAGCTCAAAGCCAATCCCTGTATTTTCTTGAAATGGGGCTGCCAAGCCTGAACCAAGGTTTCATAGGAGGGGTCTCTCTCCTCTGACAAAGGAAAATAAGCATCTATACCTACAAAGTCTAAAGCGTCCCAAAAAAAAGTCTCCTCATACTCGTCCCAATTGGCGGCATAGGTGAGTTTTCCTTTATACACGCCTCTGATTTCTTCAATGAGCCCTTTCCAAAAGGCGGGCCTAGCTCGAACAAAAGCCTTGAGTTCTGTACCTATGCAAAAAAGCGGGATGTTTAACTGCTGTGCCAAACGCGCAAAACGCAAAATAAAGGAACGGTATTGGTTTTCGAAAAGCACCCAATCTTCTACAGTGCTCATTTTAATATGGCCGGTGAAGGCACCCTTTCGAATCCAAATTTGAGGTTTTAACATGATTTGAATACCCCCTTGACTAAGTGTTTCGTAATACTGTTGAATACCTGCTTCGGTCTCTCCGTACCACTGCCGATCAGGATGGTAATTGAGCTCTGGAGACGCTGTAGAACGCATCATGGCAAAAGGCATTAGGGCTGCCCAATTGGCCTGCACCACATGAAACTGGGTCACATGTACGGCCGCTGCTTTTTCTCCAGAAGACACAAAACTGAGTCCATTTATTTTTGACTGTGCAAGCAACAAAAGACAAGGGCTTATTGCGCAAACAAAAAAGAGGATTAAAGAGCGGTTCATCGTTTTTTTATTTTAAAAGTAGGATATTTACAGGAAGAATTGGTGTATAAGAACAGATTGAACCCTAAAATTTAATTCAGGGACAGCACAAATGGAACAAGTAGTCATTATTGGAAACGGTATTGCGGGAATTACAGCCGCCAGGCACATTCGTAAAAATTCCGATGCCGCCATTAGCGTTATTTCTTCAGAGAACCCTCATTTCTTCTCTCGAACAGCGCTTATGTACGTCTATATGGGGCATATGACCTTTGAACACACCAAACCCTATGAAGATTGGTTTTGGAAAAAGAATCGTATAGATCTCATTCAAGACCATGTGACCCAAATAGACACTGAAAACAAATTACTACAATTAAAATCCTTAGATCCTATCCCCTACGACAAGCTGATTATTGCTACAGGATCTAAACCAACATTCTTCCAATGGCCCGGTCAAGAATTAAAAGGGGTGCAAGGCCTGTATCACAAAGGAGATTTGGAGCTTTTAGAAGCCAACGCTCCAAATGCGAAAGTCTGTAAAAGAGCCATAGTAGTAGGCGGTGGTCTCATTGGTGTTGAATTGGCGGAAATGCTTCACAGCAGGCACATTCCAGTGACTTTTTTAGTGCGGGATCAAAATTTCTGGGAAGGGGTATTGCCCACACAAAACGCCCAATTACTCAACGAACACATCCTATCTAAAGGGATTGACCTTAGACTAAACACCGAACTCAAGGAGATTGTTGGGGGTAGCAACGGTAGGGTAAAATCAATCATAACAAACTACAACGAACAGATAGATTGTGATCTTGTAGGTATAGCCACAGGAGTACAACCCAATATAGATTTTATAAAAAACAGTCCTATCCATACCGATAAGGGTGTCCTTGTAAACAAGTACTTAGAAACTAATATCGAAGGCATTTATGCTATTGGAGACTGTGCCCAGCAAACCGAGGTAAGCGGGCAAAGAAAGCCCATAGAGGCGGTCTGGTACACGGGAAGAATGATGGGCGAAACCCTCGCGCAAACCATATGTGGGAATAAAACCGCCTATAAACCAGGCCATTGGTTCAATTCTGCCAAATTTTTTGAGGTGGAGTACCAAACCTACGGATGGGTCAATTCAGACCATAAAAAACCGGCGCATGAGGTGCATTTTCATTGGCAGCATCCCTCAGAAAATATAGCACTAAGCCTAGCCTACCACAAAGACAGCCAGGTCTTATTAGGGGTAAACAGTTTTGGCATGCGGCTCAGACATGTGGTGTTAGATGGCTGGCTCACAGAGCAAAGGACGCTTGAATATGTTTTGGCCCGTTGGGCCGATGCGCTTTTTGACCCAGAATTCACCAAAAACCAACTCCCTGAGCTCTTGGCCACCTATCAAAAAACGTTCGGCAAAGCGATACAGCCTCTGAAAAAAAATTGGTCTCGAATTTTAAACCCTTTTAAAAAAAGTCTATGAGACGTATTCAACAATTAGGGATTGTATTGTTTTTAGTGGGGCTTTTCACCTTCAGCAGTACTGTTTTTGTGGGTCATTTTAGCCCGAACAAATCACAGCTCACTGCCCTGATGGCAGAAAAGGGAATTAGCTCTAAGGTGTTTGAATCAAAAGCTATGGAGGCCCTTACAAACCGCTCATTTAAAAACATAAGCGCGCTTAAAACTGCTTTGACCGTAGTTATTGAAAGCACTAATGACACACATAGGGCTGCTGCAAAAAAGAAAGGGGCCACTAAAGCGGAAAGAAAGGAAGCTTATGGATCTATCGTATACAGCGCTCCAAAGGACTTGGCATTTGTTTTGGGAAAAGCGTCGGCCAAAGGCCTGGTCGCAGAAAACAGTCTACTATTTTTCTGGGCTAGTTTTGGACTAGGAATTTTAGGTGCCCTTTTATTTATAGTCCCACAAGTGATTACTGAAGGGTCTAAAGGGATTAAAAACAATGGTATTTATAAGCAGAGTAGCACCAGCAGAGGGCTTATTGCCTGGGGGGTGTTTGCTTATTTAGTCAGTTTTTATTTGCTGCTTTACTTTGCGCCTCATTACGCCATTCACTGGACGCTATTATTGGACCCCATTTCTTATGCGTTGAATGGTGGCCCTGCAAGCCATTGGTTCGTGTATGGATTTATGTATTGTGTAGTCATGGTGGTCATGGCTATAAGGATGTACATTAAATATAGGCATGTGAATTACCAGCTTTTAAGAACAACCTCTGTGCTGTTTTTTCAGATTGTCTTTGCCTTTCTCATTCCAGAAATCATGACCCGCTTGCAACTCCCTGCGACCGATTTTAAGAATGCCTTTCCTTTGGATTATGATTTCTTTTTTAGCTGGAACCTCAACAAACTCATAGACTCTGGTGGGCTTGGATTATTTATCTTGGTTTGGGGAATTGTACTAACGCTTGTGGTGGTCCCAGTTATGGTATACTTTTTTGGAAAAAGATGGTACTGTTCTTGGGTTTGCGGCTGTGGTGGTCTAGCAGAAACCTTGGGAGATCCTTACAGACAACATTCCAGTAAGTCTCTTTTTTCCTGGAAAGTAGAAAGGTGGTTGGTGCATGGGGTATTGGTCTTTGCGGTGCTCATGACAGCCGCTACGCTCTATAGTTTTTTTACCGGGCATTCCAGCCTGTTGGGCATTCGAACACAGTCCATTCAAAACACCTATAGTTTTCTCATTGGGGCTATTTTTGCCGGTGTTATTGGCACTGGATTCTATCCTATTTTTGGTAACAGGGTGTGGTGTCGTTTTGGCTGCCCGTTAGCGGCTTACTTAGGCTTTGTACAGCGTTTTAAATCTAGGTTTAGAATTACGACCAATGGAGGGCAATGTATTTCTTGTGGCAACTGCAGCACCTATTGTGAAATGGGTATAGATGTAAGGGCCTATGCTCAAAAAGGAGAAAATATTGTACGCTCTAGTTGTGTGGGTTGTGGGATTTGTTCGGCGGTATGCCCTAGAGGTGTTCTCAAGCTAGAGCAAGGACCTGAGGCAGGGAGAATTAATCCAACAGAGATTCTACTGGGGAACGATGTTTCGCTTATTGATTTGCTCCAAAAAAAATAAAACGTCCAATGTTTAAAGCACCTCATTTTAAAGTGGCTTATGTTTTATTGCTACAGAGGCAAAAATGCTGGGGGTTCGCCCACGATACTTTTGGATCCAAAAACCCATAAAATCATAGGTGTTTTTTTCAAGTAGTTACTTCCTATTCGCTAAATATAAAATTGTGGTAATTTAGCCCCGAGCAAACACTTTTAAACCATGACTTCTCCTAAAATTATTGTGATTATTCCTGCCTATAACGAGGCCCAATCTATTGGTTTGGTCCTAGCGGAAATTCCTTCTGTGGTTAGTGAAGTAATTGTGGTAAACAATCGCTCTACAGATGAAACGGCAACGGTAGCTCAAAAAGCGGGCGCTACCGTACTGACAGAAAACCAAATGGGTTATGGACATGCCTGCCTAAAAGGAATGGACTATGTGGCGGGATTGGAAGTGCCCCCAGACATTGTTGTTTTTTTAGATGGTGATTATTCAGATTACCCAGAAGAGCTATTGGATCTAATAGCGCCTATTATAGAAGAAGACCTTGACTTTGTAGTGGGAGCGCGCCAAAAAGCACTTAGAGAAGTAGGGAGTATGACACCGCAACAAGTATTTGGAAACGCCTTAGCTTGTACTCTCATGAAGCTCTTTTTTGGGGCTACATTTACAGACTTAGGGCCTTTTAGAGCTATAAAATACAAGCGATTACTAGACATGAACATGTCCGACACCACCTACGGATGGACAGTAGAAATGCAACTAAAAGCACTTCGCAACCACTTAAAATACAAAGAAATAGGGGTGAAATATAAGAAAAGAATTGGGGTCTCTAAGGTGTCAGGAACTTTAAAAGGGACTATATTTGCCGGCGTAAAGATCCTGGGTTGGATTTTTAAATACAGTTTCAAGTAATATGGAATACCCGCTAGCCTATATTATTATTTCCCTATACACACTCGCTTTACTGTTGGTGTTTTTTTACAGTTTAGCACAACTCAATTTGCTATTTAACTACTTAAAACACAAAAAAAAGGGTAACCATGGCCCCTTGATAGATTTGAGCAAAAAAGAATTGGTGCCTTATGTGACCATTCAACTGCCTATTTATAACGAAGCATATGTGGTGGAGCGTTTACTTGAAAACATAGCCTTCATGGAATATCCAAAGGACCGTCTTGAAATTCAAGTTTTAGATGATTCTACCGATGCCTCTGTAGAAAAAACAGCCTCGCTCATTAAAGGGCTTCAAGATAAAGGCTTAGACATTGTGCATGTGAGGAGAACCAATAGAGAAGGGTATAAAGCGGGCGCACTTAAAGAAGGGCTTGCCATAGCAAAAGGTAGCCTCATTGCTATATTTGACGCAGATTTCTTGCCACAAAAAGACTGGTTGCTTCAAACGGTCCCACACTTTGGAAGTGAAGACATTGGGGTAGTACAAACCAGATGGGGGCACATCAATAGAAATTACTCCATATTGACCAGAATTCAAGCCTTTGCATTAGATGCTCATTTTACCCTAGAACAGGTGGGAAGAAATGCCCAAGGACATTTTATTAATTTCAACGGTACCGCTGGGATTTGGAGAAAGGAATGTATCCTGGACGCTGGAAACTGGGAAGGAGACACTTTAACTGAAGACCTCGATCTTTCTTACAGGGCCCAATTAAAAAATTGGCGATTTAAATATTTAGAAGAAGTGGAGACTCCTGCTGAATTGCCCGTAGTCATAAGTGCTGCTCGTTCCCAACAATTTAGATGGAATAAAGGGGGGGCTGAAAATTTCAGAAAATCGGTAGTTAAGGTATTGCGCGCCCCTCATTTAAGTGGGAAAACCAAATTCCATGGGGTCATGCACCTCTTAAACTCTTCTATGTTCTTATGTGTTTTTTTAGTGGGCGTACTCAGTATTCCCATGATGTATATAAAGAGTGTTTTTGTAGAACTGGCCTGGGTATTCCAGCTCACAAGCTTTTTCATTGTCAGCACCATCATCCTTTTTGTTTGCTATTGGTTTACCTACAGGAACATCCAAGGAAAAGGGCTGGAGCACTTTATTCAATATATTGGGCTGTTCTTTACCTTTTTTACGGTAGCCCTTGGATTCTCACTTCACAACTCACTCGCAGTTTTAGAAGGTCATAGAGGGAAACGCTCTGAATTTGTGAGAACCCCAAAATTCAATATTAACTCTCTTAAAGACTCATGGAAGGGCAACCAATACCTGTCTAAAAAAATATCGCCAAATGTTTTAATTGAGGGAGTACTCATGTGCTACTTTTTGTACGGAATGTATTTGGCGGTTCCTTTGAATGATTTTGGTTTGTTTCCTTTTCACTTTATGCTATTTTTAGGTTTCGGATTTGTATTTTTCAAGTCCTTAAGCGCTAAAATATAGGCATGTACTCTTTTTTAAAGCTTTATGTATACCCCCTATCATTCCTGTTAATTATAGGATTGTTTTACTGGAGTTTTGGCTATGATTTGGACAGGACAGACTCGGTAAAACTCCTTGGTTTAGCCGCTGCACTTTTTGCCTTATCATACCAAGTATTAAGCAGCACCACTGCACATTTCACCTCTAAAGGAAACACACTTATTTTTCGCATGCTTTTAGTGGCTGGGATTGTATACCGCTTATTACTATTTGCTGGAACACCTGAACTATCTCAAGATTTTTATAGGTATATCTGGGATGGGCATTTACTCATCCATCAAATAAACCCCTACATTCACCTCCCAAAAGACATTCTTAGCACTCTAGGCCATTTGGTGCCCAATGCCAGCTATCTCTTTGACAAAATGGGGGAATTGAGCCAAAAGCACTATTCCAATTACCCCCCTATTAGTCAGTATATCTATGGATTGGCCGCCTATGTGGGCGGAGATTCTATTCCAAAGTCCATATTAGTTTTCAAAATAATTGTTCTATTGGCAGACCTTTGTATTGTCTGGTTGAGTAGCCGTATATTAGCCTTTCTAGGGCAGCCACAATGGAAAGTTTTTTATTACTTTTTAAATCCTTTAGTGATTATAGAACTCAGCGGCAATCTTCACCTGGAAGGGGTGATGATTGCCTTTTTTCTCGGAGGCATTTGGGCGCTCATAAAGCTTCAAAAGCACTCAAAACCTCGCTTAGAGCACATGGGCAGTGTAGCGGACACAAGTCCGTATAAGACTAAACACAAACAGCAGCAAGCAGTATGGCTTTTTCTTGGCGGATGCCTCATAGCGCTTTCCATCATGACCAAACTCATTTCCATCTTATTTCTCCCCTTTCTATTATTGCCTTTGGGACTTAAAAGAACCCTTGTTTTGGGCGGCTGGATAGGCATATGTACTGGGATTTTCTGGGGGCCTCTTTTAGAAGAGGGGTTTTGGAATTCTTATTTGGAAACCATAGGCCTGTGGTTTAATAACTTTGAATTTAATGCGTCCTTATACAATGTGGTCAAATCCATTGCCATGGAAAACGGACACTCGGCCTACAGAAGCATTTTGACCTATGGAAAAATCTTGCCTTTTTTAATGATGGGGTTGGCTTTAGCTGTTTTTATATGGCAATGGAAAAAAATAGCTGGCCTAATAAATACTCCCCACTGTGCGTTTAGTGTGCGATTAAAAAATCTTGTAGATCTCCATTTTAAAGAATACCCAAGGGTAATGGAGATTTCCATAAACAGTATGCTGTTCATGTTTACAGGGCATTTATTGGTTGCCACCACGGTACATCCTTGGTACCTTTGTTTTGGAGTGATACTCGCCATTTTTACCTCATTAAAGTATGCCTACCTCTGGAGTGGAATGGTCTTTTTGAGTTATGTAACCTACTCAGATCCGAACTTTAAGGAAAATCTAGGGGTCATTGCCTTAGAATACCTAATAGTATTTGGGTTTCTTTTCTATGAAATTGTTAAAATAAAACGCTTGAAAAGAGAATCTGTTAAAAATGTTTAGTTTTTAAGTCAAAAGGACGTCTCAAAAGCAAACGTTTTTCTTTTTTACCTACATTTGGATCAGTGATTTACAGTACTACACATACAAATTCGAATCCAACGAGCACTTTATCTCTTGGTTTTACCGCGCCTTTTAACGAGGTAGCCATGAATAATGTAGTTCCTGCTCCTAGGCGCCGCCGCCCGTAAGGGTGTACTTCTTTCTGGAATTAGGTGTGTCCAATTCCCCCCTAGCGTGATCATTTATCCTTTTATTTATTTTTATTCATTGTCCATGAAAATTATTGTGGCCCACGCATCTCATTTTAAGTATGCGTCTATTATATGTGACACCATCGCAGCTTCTGCTTTGGTTCGCGGCACCGGAATTGCCAAGCGCAGTCCCGAATATATTCTGAGAAAACTCGAGAACGGCAACGCTATTATTGCGCTAGACGGAGAAATCTTTGCTGGTTTTTGCTATATAGAGGTCTGGGGGCATGAGAAATTTGTGGCCAATTCAGGTCTCATAGTACACCCTGACTATAGAAACCAAGGCTTGGCAAAAAAAATTAAAAAGGCAGTATTGGAGCTTTCTTTAAAAAAATTTCCTGAGGCCAAAATTTTTGGAATTACCACCGGACTTCCAGTAATGAAGATCAATTATGAGTTGGGCTACAAGCCAGTGACTTTCTCTGAACTCACCACCGATCCTGAATTTTGGAAAGGTTGCCAAACCTGTAAGAATTTTGACGTACTCACCAGGACAGATCAAAAAATGTGTTTGTGTACAGGCATGCTTTATGAGCATAAAACAAAAAAGAAGCCCTTGAACACCAAAGCCTTTCAACGTTTAAAAAGCATTAAAGAGCAGTTGTTTTTAAAGAAAAATAATACCAGTAGTGCACCTACTGACAAAAATTAAAGAAATGAAAAAATTAGTTTTAGCATACAGTGGCGGTTTAGATACCTCTTACTGCGCCAAATATTTAAGTGCAGACATGGGATTTGAAGTGCATGCAGTAACCGTAAATACAGGAGGTTTTAATACCACAGACCTCCAAGAGATGGAAGAAAAAGCGCATGCATTGGGAGCTCATACCTTTAAAGCCATTGACGGAGTGGAGATTTTCTATCAGAAAGTTGTGAAATACCTCATCTTTGGAAATGTGTTAAAAAACAATACGTATCCGCTATCAGTAAGTGCAGAGAGGATTGTTCAAGCCTTAGAGCTCATTGCCTACGCAAAAGAAGTAGGCGCTAGTCACATAGCACATGGAAGTACAGGAGCAGGAAACGACCAAGTGCGTTTTGACCTTATTTTCTCTGTCTTAGCCCCTGAAATTACCATCATTACCCCTATAAGAGATTTACAACTCAGTAGAGAACAAGAAATAGACTACCTAAACAGCAAAGGCATCTCCTATTCCTGGGAAAAAGCTAAGTACTCTATTAATAAGGGACTTTGGGGCACTTCAGTTGGGGGAGTAGAAACTTTGGGGTCTAAAGATCCCTTGCCAGAAGCGGCTTACCCTTCTCCATTAGTAGCAACAGCACCAAAAACTGTAGCCCTGCTTTTTGAGAGAGGCGAACTCATAGGTATAGATGGTGTGTTGGGAACGCCTGTGTCTCAAATTCAAAAACTAGAAAAAATAGCATCTGACTATGCCATTGGTAGAGACATACATGTAGGAGATACTATTATTGGAATAAAAGGGCGTGTAGGCTTTGAAGCTGCTGCTGCACTCATCATCATTAAAGCCCATGGACTACTTGAAAAACACTGCTTGAGCAAATGGCAGTTACACCAAAAAGACAGTCTATCTAGTCTTTATGGGATGCTGCTCCACGAGGGACAGTATTTAGATCCTGTGCTCAGAAATACAGAAGCGTTTTTAACAGACAGTCAAAAGACCGTCAATGGGACTGTATCTGTAAGCCTTTACCCCTATAGATTTACCCTAGATGGAATTGCTTCTGAAAACGACTTAATGGGAGCTGGTTTTGGCACCTATGGAGAAGAAAACAATGCTTGGTCTGCACAAGACGCAAAAGGCTTTATTAAAGTTTTGTCTAATGCAGGACGTATTTACAAACATGTAAACGATGTTAAATAAGACGCTCCTTATAAGGCAAAGGAGCTAATGTGACCTTACAAAAGGCATAAAAAGTGAATTGAAAATGACTTTCTAAGGGAGTCGAAAATTAAAAAAATATGATTCAAATTGGTATTATTGGCGGTTCAGGATATACAGGCGGTGAACTCATTAGGTTGCTCATACACCACCCAGCAGCAACCATAAACTTTGTATACAGCCGTACCAAAGCGGGTGCGCCCCTTTACAGCGCCCATGAAGATTTGTTGGGCACTACGAAGCTGTGTTTTACAGACCATGTGAATCCAAAGGTAGATCTGGTATTTTTATGCCTGGGTCACGGACATTCTAAAGATTTTTTAGAAAAAAATCCCTTTGCTGAGACCACCAAAATAATTGACCTGAGCACTGATTTTAGGGCCCAAGCCAATGCCTCATTTTTGGGCAAAACATTTGTTTATGGACTGCCAGAAAAAAACAAATCTGTCATTGAAAACGCTGCCTATATAGCCAACCCTGGATGTTTTGCCACTGCTTTGCAGTTGGCCCTTTTGCCGCTGGCAAAGGCCCAAAAATTGAGACATCCGGTGCACATAAACGGCACTACAGGAAGTACAGGCGCAGGGATAATTCCAGGAGACAGCACCCACAATAGCTGGCGAAATAATAACCTGTCTTGGTACAAAGCCTTTAATCACCAACATTTGGGAGAGGTGAGAGAACAATTGTCATCTGAAGGAGCTGACAATGGGGTGGCCACTAAGGCGGAATTACCTCCTTTTTATTTTATCCCCAATAGGGGCGCTTTTTCTAGAGGCATTTTTGCCACACTTTATACAGAGTATGAGGGAGACATTGAATCTGCTAAAGCCCTTTACGAATCTTATTATCAAGGGGCGCCTTACACCCATCTCTCTGAATTCCCTATAGACCTTAAACAAGTCACCAATACCAATCAGTGCCACTTACACCTTCACAAACACGAAGACCAGCTACTGATTACCGTGGCCATTGATAATTTATTAAAAGGGGCTAGCGGACAGGCTGTACAAAATATGAACCTCATTTTTGGATGGGAAGAAACGCTGGGCTTACAATTAAAAGCCAATCGGTTTTAACAATAATGCTGAGAGACTATACACAAATAAGGTATGGTCACGCTATGGATGTGCTTTACATCCATTTTAAAGAGATTTAAATTAAAACAAATAGCTGTTATTCTTCCAAACACAAATTGCAAGTGAAATGAAGAAAAAGCGAAAATAAAGAATTATGAAAATAGGAATTATAGGCGCTGGAAATTTAGGCCAATCTATTGCCAAAGGAATTTTGCATTCAGACGGAGCCACCAGCATGTATTTATCTAAGAGAAATACAGCTTCTCTAGACGCATTTAAGAAATTTAATCAGGTCACAATCACTACTGAAAATGAGGCCCTGGTGAAACATTCAGACATTCTAATTTTCGCGGTACAACCGGGACAATTCCAAGATATTTTAACGGAAATAAAAGAATTTCTCACAGAAAAACATGTGCTTATCTCTACCATTACAGGCTTTTCTATCCAAAAGATAGAGGCGCTTATTGGTCACCAACACTTCATTGTGAGGGCCATGCCCAATACGGCCATTTCAGTAGGTGCGTCTATGACCTGTCTGTGTGCAAACGAAGCAGGAGCAAAGAGAATTGCCATTGCCAAAGCTATTTTTGACCGGATGGGAAAAACTATGACTATTCCAGAGACAAAAATGCAGGCGGCCACCGTGATAGGCGCTAGTGGTATTGCCTTTTGGATGCGGCTCATCAGGGCCAATTCTCAGGGAGGGGTACAGCTGGGCTTTGAAGCACACGACGCCCTTGAAATGGTCGTTCAAACCGCCTTGGGCGCTGCCACTCTTTTACAGGAAAATCAAAGCCATCCGGAAGCAGAAATAGATCTGGTCACCACCCCTCAGGGCTGCACCATTTCTGGTTTAAACGAGATGGAAAACTGCGGTTTGAGTGCTGCGTTTATTCAAGGAATACAAAAATCATTTGCTGCCATTAGCAAAATAACACAAGACCAATTATGAAACTCTTTGACGTATACCCTTTATATGACGTCACTCCTGTGAGTGCCAAAGGCTCCGTTTTAACCGATGTAAATGGAACAGCATATATAGACCTATATGGCGGACATGCCGTAATTTCTATTGGCCATAGCCACCCCCATTATACCCAAGCCATAAAAGCACAGTTAGATAAAATAGCCTTTTATAGCAATGCGGTTCAAAATCCGACCCAAGAAGCCTATGCGCAAAAACTAGGGGCCTTGTCTGGACTGGAAGACTATCAATTATTTTTGTGCAACTCAGGTGCAGAAGCCAATGAAAACGCCCTCAAAATGGCTTCCTTTATCAGTGGTAAATCTAAGGTGGTGGCCTTTAAAAACAGTTTTCATGGCCGTACCTCAGCGGCAGTTGCTGTTACAGACAATCCAGCTATTCAAGCCCCCATTAACCAGGGGCACGAGGTTATTTTTGTGGCACTCAATGATGAAGACGGCCTAAAAGAAGCACTCTCTACAGGAGACGTCTGTGCCGTAATTATTGAATCCATCCAAGGGGTGGGTGGCTTAGACCAACCCACGACCCACTTTTTTAAAACTATTGAAAGTCTTTGCCAAGTGCATGGTGCCCTACTCATTGCAGATGAAGTACAGTCAGGTTTTGGGAGGACTGGCTCATTTTTTGGATTTCAACAGCATGAAATAACCCCTGATTTAGTGCCTATTGCCAAAGGAATGGGGAATGGTTTTCCTATTGGAGGAGTATTAATACACCCTAAACACAAGGGGGTTCACGGGCAGCTTGGCACTACTTTTGGCGGAAATCACTTGGCATGCAGTGCTGCTTTAGCGGTATTAGAAGTCATAGAAGAAGAAGGGCTTGTGAAAAAGGCCCAAGACATGGAGGCCTATGTGAAAGAACAAATGAAAACCTTCCCTGCTGAGATTTCCTTAAAAGGAAGGGGACTCATGTTGGGATTGGCCTTCCCTTTTGAGATTGGTACACTGAGAAAAGAACTGTTGTATACGCACCGCATATTCACTGGAGCTGCTAAAGACAAGAAAGTCTTGAGAATTCTGCCCGCACTCAATATTACAAAAGCACAAATAGCGCAATTTTTTTATGCCTTAAAAGAAATATTAAACACCCCGGAATTCCAATCTCACTTTAAGATATCACAAAACAAGTATTAAGCAAACCTGAATTTCAATCTTACTTTAAATAACCACTTAACAAGTATTAAACAAAGCCGAAATTCAATCTTACTCTAAACAAGACCTTATGAAGCATTTTTTATCCCTTCAAGACATACCAGACTTTGACACAGCCATCTTAGAGGCCATTGCGCTAAAAAAAGATCCTTTATCTGACAAAAAACTGGGCAGAGATAAAACCTTGGGGCTCTTGTTTTTTAACGCCAGCCTAAGAACGAGAATAAGCACTCAAAAAGCAGCTAAAAATTTGGGCTTAGAGGTCATTGTAATGAATTTTTCACAAGAAGGTTGGCAATTGGAATACGAAGACGGAGCCGTCATGAATAGTGGAAAGGCAGAACATATTAAAGAAGCCGCTGGAGTATTATCTGGCTATTGCGACCTGATTGGTGTCAGGGCATTTGCTGAATTACAAAGTTGTGAAGAAGACCAAAAAGAGAAAGTGCTTTTAGGCTTTGCCAAACATGCTAGCGTTCCTATCATAAACTTAGAAAGTGCACTTGACCATCCCTTACAAGGGTTTGCAGACGCCATTACCATTACAGAAGAATTGGGAGAGCAAGTATTGCCTAGCCTAAAAAAAGAGGGCACTGCACCCAAAGTGGTATTGAGTTGGGCACCACACCCAAGGGCACTACCACATGCAGTAGCCAATAGTTTTATAGCTGCTATGAAGCGGCTCCATATAGATTTCAGTATTACCCATCCAAAAGGCTATGAGCTAGATCCCTTGATTACAGGAAACGCGCCCATTGAATACGACCAGGACAAAGCCTTAGCAGGAGCAGCGGTAGTGTATGTGAAAAACTGGAGTAGTTTTAAAGACTATGGAAAAGTGATGTGTGAAGACCCCTCATGGACCATCACTTCTGAGAAGATCGGGAATGCACAGTGCATGCACTGTTTACCAGTGAGAAGAAATGTAGTGATCGCAGACGCCGTTTTAGACTCAGACAAAAGTTTGGTGTTAGCACAGGCCAACAATAGGACCTATGCGGCCCAGTGGGTACTTAAAGAATTACTAAAAACAACTCCTTAATTACACCCTATGGAAGATCAAAAAAACACCCTATCAGTGGTTAAAATTGGCGGAGGCGTCATAGAAGACTCTACAGCACTAAAGTACTTTTGCAAGGCTTTTAGTCAAATATCTGGTCCTAAAATACTCGTTCATGGAGGGGGTAAATCTGCCACTGCCTTGGCAGAAAAATTAGAGGTTCCTACCAAAATGATCGAGGGTAGAAGGTGTACTCCAAAGGAAACTTTAGAAGTCATTACCATGGCCTATGCCGGAAGCGCCAACAAAACAATTGTCGCTCAATTACAGGCAGACCATTGTAATGCCTTGGGTCTTAGTGGGGCAGACGGCAACAGTATTAGCGCGGTAAAAAGAAACCCAAAGCCTATAGATTACGGATTTGTAGGAGACCAACTAAAGGTAAATACCTCCTTGATTGAAATGCTTTTGTCACATGGGATTTGCCCTGTTTTTTGCGCCATTACCCACGACGGTAACGGACAATTACTCAATACCAATGCAGATACCATCGCCGCAGAAATAGCCATAGCTATGACAGCGAAATATGAAACACATCTGTGGTATTGCTTTGAGAAACCAGGCGTATTGGTGAGTGAAGCGCCCCTAGAAGTACTTCCTAACTTAAGCGCTAGTGAGATGAAACCACTCATAGATCAAGAGATTATTCACTCAGGAATGATTCCTAAACTCACTAATGGATTTCATGCTTTAGCAAAAGGCGTCCATAAAATTGGGATTGGAAATGAAGATATGTTGGCCAATAAAGGCCCTTTTACCTTATTAAAAAAGAATTAAATGGAGTACCTAAGCACCTATGAAAAAGAAGCTGTTCAGTTATTAAAATCTCTGATTGAAACCCCCTCTTTTTCTTCAGAAGAAGCCCATACAGCCAAGCGCATTGAAGAATGGTTGGAACAAAAAGGAATCTCCTACCAAAAGAGTGGGCACAATAGATATGCCTTTAACAAGCATTTTGATCCTAAAAAACCCAGCCTGCTATTAAACTCTCACCACGACACGGTAAAACCCAATAGCGCTTACACTCTTGACCCCTTTAAGGCCATTGAAAAGGACGGAAAAATTTACGGTCTTGGCAGCAACGACGCAGGAGGCTGTTTGGTATGTTTACTGAGTACTTTTGCGCATTTCTACGAGCGTAAAGATTTAAAACACAACCTTATTATAGTCGCTTCTGCAGAAGAAGAGAGCTCTGGCCCTAATGGCTTAAACTCCGTATTACCTCTACTGCCAGAAATAGATATGGCCATTGTGGGAGAACCCACCCAAATGCATTTGGCCATTGCAGAAAAAGGCCTTGTTGTTTTTGACGGTGTTATAAAGGGAACGCCCTCTCATGCAGCACACCCCAATTCTGATCAAGCGATTTATAAAACTGCTGGGGTGCTGAATTGGTTCGAAACCTACGCCTTTGAAAAAGTATCTGATTTTTTAGGACCCGTTAAAATGACCGTAACACAGATTCAAGCGGGGAGCCAACACAATGTAATTCCAGCTGAAGTAAGACTGGTGATAGATGTTAGGGTAAATGATTGTTATTCAAATGCAGAAATAAATGCACTCTTACAAAAAGAAGCCCCTCTAGAATTAAGGGCGAGGAGTTTGAGGCTTGGATCGTCGGCCGTGAGGCCAGACCACCCTTTAGTGATCGCTGGAAAAAATATGGGTCGGGAAACCTATGGCTCTCCCACACTATCTGACCAAGCGGCTATATCGGGTCCTTCTATGAAATTAGGGCCTGGAGATAGTACCAGATCGCATTCAGCAGATGAATTTATTTACAGGCATGAAATTGCCCAGGGCATTGAAATATACTGCTCACTTTTAAATACTTATTTAACACAATAACGCTTATGAAACTTTGGGATAAAGGGGGTAGCACCCATGAAAAAATTGATTTTTTTACTGTTGGAAATGATAGGGCGCTAGACTTATTTTTAGCCCCTTATGATGTAAAAGCCTCCATGGCGCACGCAGAAATGTTGGCCACTGTGGGTTTACTTGAGGCAGAAGAAGCCACAAATTTAATCACTGCTTTAGCACAAATTGGCAAAGAAATTGCTGCGGGCACTTTTGAGATTGAAGCGGAGTTTGAAGACGTTCACTCTAAAATAGAATTTTTACTCACGGAGCGATTGGGAGAGGTAGGGAAAAAAATTCATGCAGCTAGGTCTAGAAATGATCAAGTATTGGTGGCCATGCAATTGTTTTTAAAGGATCAAATTCAAGAGATTAAAACAGGGAGTCAAGATTTGTTTCACCTATTAATTTCGTTGGCAGAAAAACATGCTGGGCTTATTTTACCGGGATATACCCACTTGCAAGTGGCCATGCCTTCTTCCTTTGGCCTTTGGTTTTCTTCCTATGCGGAGAGTCTTACAGACGATGTCTTTTTTCTAGAAGCAGCCTATAAGGTATGTGATCAAAACCCCCTGGGAAGTGCTGCCGGCTATGGAAGTTCTTTTCCTATAAATCGAAAAATGACCACGGAAAAACTGGGTTTTAGTACCCTTAAATACAATGTAGTGGCTGCTCAAATGGGTAGGGGAAAAACAGAAAAGGCAGTGGCGTTTGGAATGAGTGCGGTGGCCGCTACTCTAGGAAAATTGGCCATGGATATTTGTCTATATATGAGTCAAGACCTGAATTTTATAAGCTTCCCAGACCAACTGACTACCGGATCTAGTATTATGCCCCACAAAAAAAACCCTGATGTCTTTGAATTGATTAGGGCAAAATGCAATAAAATTCAAACCCTACCTACACAATTGAGCCAGTTAACGGCAAATTTACCCAGTGGGTATCACAGGGATTTACAGCTTTTAAAGGAGGTGTTGCTCCCTGCTATCACCGAATTACAAAGTTGTTTGGACCTCATGCATTTTGCTTTAAAGGAGGTGGTTCCTAATACGGATTTGGGTCAAGACTCTAAATACGACGCCATGTACTCTGTAGACACCCTCAATGAAATGGTGCTCCAGGGAATGCCCTTTAGAGAGGCCTACAAGGCAATGGGTGTCCTGATCGCAGATGGGACCTACCAACCCAAAAAGGACCTCCACCACACCCATGAAGGAAGTATGGGTAATTTGTGCTTAGAGGAGATTAAAGCGAAAATGGACCGCGCTTGCGATTTTTAATCTGTAAAAAAGAGACTTACTGAATCATTTTTAAGTTAATGATTTCTTGCTCCGTAAGGGCGCGCCACTGACCCCTTGGTAGGTCTTTCTTTGTAAGACCTGCATACACCACCCGGTCTAATTTAATGAGCTCGTATCCCAAATGCTCAAACAATCGTTTAATGATGTTATTTTTAGCACTTAGAATCTCAATACCTACTTCAGTGGCAGGAGCTCCTTCAATAGGTGAAATTTCATGCACACGAACGGGACCGTCTTCTAAAACGACTACTTTTCTGATTTTCTCAAGATCGTCTGCTTTTAAGGACCTACCCAAAGTAGCGTGGTATATTTTTCTAAAACCATTCTTTGGCTTGGTGAGTTTGGTTTGTAATTCACCATCGTTGGTGAAGAGTAACAATCCAGAGGCTGTTTTGTCTAAGCGACCCACGGGTTTGATCTTAGATTTGGTGGCATTTGCAACCAGGCCAAGGGCAGATTTAGGATGCGATGCATCTGTGGAAGCACTGTCAAAATCTTTGGGCTTGTTCAATAAAATATAGGCTCTTTTCTCAGGATTTAAAGTTACACCATCAAAGCTAACCACATCTGAAAGGGCTACCCTATAACCCATCTCAGTAACTGCTTTTCCATTGACTTTCACACTTCCGGCAGCAATAAAAATATCTGCTTCTCTTCTAGAGCACACCCCAGAATTTGAAATATACCTATTTAAACGGATTGAATTGTCGTCTGCTTTTTTGGCTGGTTTAGCCGGAGTATGGGCTACTAATTTTGGTCCTTTTGCTTGTGTACCACTAGCAAAGGTATCTTTATTGACTGTTTTTCTGTAGCCCTTTTTATTTGATCCAGCAGGCTTTAAACGTGCATTAGCAGAAGGCTCCTCCAAACCACTTTTGCTAAAAGGACCACTGTTCCCTTTCTTTATAGGGGAGTTTCCCCTAGCACTACTCGTTTTTCTAAACGTTCCAGACCCACGTCCAGAGGCTTTTTTATCGCCGTCAAAATTATTACGCCCCATTGCTTCTTATTTTGTGCAAAGGTAGTGTATTGTTTTAGATTGGAGCGATTAAATAAACCTGCGCAGTAATAGGTCTGGATCTATCAATAAGATACCGAAAACACCTGCCACTATAATGAACTTTAGCAGGTTGTGAATGCCTAAATAATGTTGCTTTTGATGGGCCCACCAAAGGACAATTACTACCAAGATTACCAACATAAATGCCCCTTTGAAATATACATCCATGGCCCCGACATTGAAATAGCGAATTAATGCATAGGTCGGTAGGGCAGTGGCAATGAGTAACAAACTAATACAGTACTTAGAAAATCTAGTGCCATAGCGCACCGCTACTGTTTTGTAATTCTGAGTGAGGTCTCCAGTGAGGTTTTCTAAATCCTTGACCATTTCCTTAGCCAAGATGAGTAGAAAAAGAAAGACGGCATGAACAAAGATCACGGGAGCCAGATTTTTATAATACACAAACACCGTGAAAAATGGCGTAATCGCAAGGCTAGCTGAGACCAGGTTTCCCACAAAAGTGATTCTCTTTAACTTATGTGAGTACAGCCAAATACCAAAAATGTAAGCAGAGAAAAATACCACTGCTCTAAAAGACACCGCACTGGCCATGAAAACCGCTATAAAATTTCCTGTAAAATAGGCGGTTATTTTTGCCCGCTGAGAAATATGCCTGTCTAACAAGGTCTTTCTAGGCCTGTTGATGAGGTCTTTTTCTGCGTCATAAAAACTATTAATGATGTAACCGCTACCAATGACTATAGCAGTAGACAACACCAATAATGCTAGATCAGGGTCTAAAAGAAGTTCTTTTAAGGGTTTATCGGGGGCTAAGATAAAAATGGAACACAGGTATTGAGCCAATACTATTAGGGCTATGTTATACCCTCTAAGTACAGAAAAAAAAGCGAGTCCCTTTAAAGCGAACCGCGATAGAGGACTTTGGGACATAATTTAAAATTAAAAATTGTAAACCACTTCTAAATGGTAATTCTTTAAGGCTTTTTGGGCTTTTTCGAGATCTGGCGTAAATCCTAAAATATAGCCTCCACCACCAGAGCCACATAGCTTTAAGTAGTAATCATTTGTTTTTAGTCCCTCTTGCCAAAGCGCATGAAATTCTGTTGGAATCATCGGTTTAAAGTGGTCTAGGACTACCTTAGACAATTGGCGAATATTTGAAAATAAAGAGCTTACATTGCCATTGACAAAGTCTTCTACACATGCGTCTGTATGTTTTATAAACTGATCTTTAAGCATGTTTCTGAAACCCTCTTGCTTCATTTGCTCCATGAACAATTGAACCATTGGGGCAGTTTCTCCAACTTGACCTGAATCTATAAGAAAAACGGCTCCCTTACCTGCAGTGTGCTGAGATGGAATGGCCGTAGAAGCTATATGGTCTTGAGCGTGTATTAAAATAGGCAAACTCAAATAAGAATTCAATGGATCTAAACCCGAGGATTTTCCGTGAAAAAAAGATTCCATAGTCCCGAAAAGTTCTTTTAGTTCAAGTAACTTTTCTCGGGTTAAATTTTCTAAAACAGTGATTTTGCGTTGTGCATAATTGTCATAAATGGCAGCGACTAATGCGCCACTACTCCCAATTCCATATCCCTGAGGAATGGTGGAGTCAAAATACAATCCATTGGAAATGTCTTGTTGTAAGCGATCTAAATCAAAAGAAAATACCGCTGGATCTTTTTCTTGTAAAGCGGCTAAATGCTCGGCAAAACCGGCCAAACTTTGGTTAGAACTCGAATGGCCCTCTGCTGCATTTTTGGGAATAATTAAAGCGCCTTTTGCAGCGTTATAAGGGATGGAAAGGCCTTTAGAATCTTTAATAATCCCGTACTCTCCAAAAAGTAAAATCTTTGCGTAAAAAAGTGGGCCTTTCATAGGGTGTAATTTTTTAAGGTGTTTCAGTGTGAGATATGCTTCCACTTCCTACCTGATCACAAATATACTGTCCATTTTGACAATGTACAACTAATTCGTTTTCAATAAATTGAAGCAGCTGCTCTTTATGCATTTCTGGATATAACAGATGCACATTTGCCCCTGCATCTAAGGTAAAACAAACCGGTATTTGGGTCAGTTCTCTAAAAGCCCAAATTTTTTCAATGATGGATAAGGTGCCAGGCTTCATCAAAATAAAATAGGGATTGCTTGTAAGCATCATTGCATGAAGTGTTAATGCCTCTGACTCCACTACACCTATAAACTTTTTCATATCTCCAGAGACCAACGCCTCAGTCAATACAGCCAATTGATCGTGGGCCTGTTGAAACCTTGCTTCAGCAAAAGGATGGTTTTCCATTAAACCGTGACCAACTGTACTGCTCACCATCTTTTCTCCTTTATCTACCAGTAAAATAGTGTCCTGGAAATTTTTAAAAACAGGCGCTAATTCTTGGTTAAATGGCACTGCTATTAAGTCTTGACTCGATTCAAAAACAGTTGTTTTCCCCCATTGCATTAAAGGACCTCTAATACTTCTAGCAGCACTACCCGAACCGAGTCTTGCTAAAAAAGAAGCTTTTTCATAAAATGCTTCTGAAAAATCCTTTTTATTATCAGGGGGAAATTCATTTGACAACTCGAGCAAGCAGAGAGAAAGTGCTGCCATAGCACTTGCAGACGAGGCTATTCCACTAGAATGCGGAAAGGTATTGTCGCTGTGAATGATAATATGATATGCTTTTAAAAAGGGTAAATAGTCTACGACCCTAGTGAAAAAAGACGCTATTTTTGGATGAAAATCTGGCTTGGGCGCACCTTCGAAAGAAAATTCAAAAGAAAATTCCTGAGCGCTTTTATCAATCCCCCTATCTTTGTGAGCCAAAGCAACTGAAGTCTTTGTTTTACAATGGTTTAAGGTAAAACTAAGGGAAGGATTTGCTGGGATTTGAGGATCGTATTTCCCCCAGTATTTAACTAAAGCTATATTACTTGGAGCAGACCAAGTGACTGTTTGGTCTGTGATTACTGCTTGTTGAGATGAGGGTATAAAGCCAACAGCTTCCATAGAAAAAATTTAACACAAATATACAGCATATGAATCTATTATGTGGAAGCTTTTAAGTAATATAAATAAACAAAGCATGCTTATTTTTGGTATTTTAGTACACTTAAAATAACTGACCCTTGAAAAAAACCTTATACTACATCTTCATCTCCGTAACGATCTGTCTTTTGGTGGGCTTTTTATCTAGTTTTGCTACCCAAAGTTCTGTGAATGATTGGTATGTGGGCCTTGAAAAGCCTTTTTTTAATCCGCCCAACTGGGTATTTGCACCCGTATGGAGCATCTTGTATATTATGATGGGTATAGCTGCGGGATTGGTTTGGGCAAAAGGATACTATCATGTATGGGTGAAAACTGCCCTCTATCATTTTTTATTTCAACTCTTACTCAACGCACTTTGGTCCATTACATTTTTTGGCTTAAAAAATCCTTTAATAGCTTTAGTTGTAATCTTAGGTTTGAATGTTTTGCTATTGTTTACTTATAAATGGTTTAAAATAGTTTTTCCAAAAGCAGCCTATCTGCTACTTCCTTACATGGCTTGGGTCGCTTTTGCCACTGCTTTGAACACTGCTATTTGGTGGCTTAATTAGTTCCCTCAAGGCTTTGTACCATTCCTTTAGCTGCTAAATAAGCGGTGGTCCATGCATTCTGAAAATTAAACCCCCCAGTAATAGCGTCTATATTTAAAAGTTCCCCAGCAAAATATAAACCTGGAAATTTTTTGCTTTGAAGGTCTGTAAAAGAAACTTCTTTTAATTTTATACCACCAGCAGTCACAAACTCCTCTTTAAAAGTACTTTTACCTTTAACTTCGAAATCTGATGCACTTAGGATTTCTGACAGTGATTGAAGTTGGCTTTTTGTCATATTGGCCCAAATTAAATCTGAAGGAATTTCTATATGCATTAACAAACTTTGCCACAAACGCTTGGGAAGTCCAAAAGGAACCCACTTCATCAGTGTTTTTTTAGAATCTTTTTTCTTCAAAGTATGTAGCGCTTCAAGGACCTCTTGCGCATGTTTATACTCAGGTAAAAAATTGACACTAATAGTAAAATTGTAGTCTAACCCATTTAACAAACGCGCACCCCAAGCAGAAAGTTTTAATATAGCAGGTCCACTAAGTCCCCAATGGGTAATAAGCAAGGGGCCCTGAGCGTGAAGGGCTTTTTTCTGCTTTACGCCGGGCAATTTTAAATGTACCCTTGCAGGGGTACTTAAACCCGCCAAACCTTCAATTCTTGGATCTTTGATATTAAAAGTAAACAAAGAGGGTACTGCAGCTTCTATCCCATGTCCTAATTCTTGGAGCATTCGAATCATTTTGGGACTACTGCCCGTGGCCATCAGGACCTTTTTAGCACAGTAAGTTTCTGTTGCTGTAATAATATTCCAGCCAGACGCATTGAGCGGTTCAATGGATTTAACCGCAGTTTTTGAATATAAGCTAATCCCTAGCTTTATCCTCAAAGAAGTAAAACAATCCATGATTGCTTGAGAAGTATTGGCCACAGGGAACATTCTTCCATCTGATTCAATTTTTAAAGGGACCCCCTGTGATTCAAAAAAAGCAATCACTTCCTTTGGACCGTAATGATGGAAAGGTCCTAGCAAGGCTTTTTCACCTCTGGGGTAATGGGTCACTAAGTCATCTGGCTCCATTGCGTCGTGGGTGACATTACACCTACCCCCGCCCGATATTTTCACTTTCTCTAAGCCTAAAGCACCTTTTTCAAATAGGGCAATTCTCAAGCTAGGGTTGAGCATAGCGGTTTGAATGGCCGCATAATATCCCGCTGCACCGCCTCCTATAATGGCTACATCTATCATTAAAAAGAACGGTCAGGGAAGTTCGTAAAAACAGCGTCTACACCCAGTTTCTTTACATTTTTTAAATCTTCTGAAGCATTCACCGTCCAGGTATATACCTTAAAACCGGCTGCATGAATTTGAGCTACAATAGTGGCATCTAAATCCTTGTAATAGGGATTAATTGACACCGCACTTAGTTCTATAGCCGTTGGAATAGCCTCTAATGGATGTGCTTCTGTAAGGACACCAATAGAAATCTCAGGAAGAAAGTCCCTTGTTTCCAACAGTAAGTTCCAATCAAAACTAGAAATCAAAAGATCTTCTTCTTTCCAAGTGCCGTTGGAAAGATAGACTTCTAGTAAATTAGCCACTGGAGCGGCGGTATTAGGGCCTTTAAGTTCAATATTCAATGCAGCCCTTCCAGCCAATTGATTCAAAACAGTTTGTAAAAGGGGTATGCTATGACCTCCCTCTAAAACGACTTCTTGCAGTGTTTCCCATGTAAAAGAAGTAATAGGCCCTGAAGTGTTAGACAAGCGATCCAATTCATTGTCGTGAAAGACAACCAATTCACCGCTGGCAATCTGAAAAACATCTATCTCTATCATAGGCGCTCCTAACGCTACCGCTTTTTCAATAGAGGCTATCGTATTTTCAGTTTCATAACCCATTGCACCCCTGTGCCCTATAATCATAGGATTTTCAGTTTTCCCCATAGTACATGAATATAACATTATCCCTAAAAAAACACAAAGAAACCTATTGATCAGTGTATGACGTGAAAATTGCTTTATCATGACCGTAGTACTTCACAAGACTTTCCAGGATAAAGAACCTGTCTGGTCCCAGAAACCCTAATAGACATTTCTGTATCTCCATTGAGTTCAAAAATAGTTTTATCCGGTCCCACACTCACTTGGATGATTCTATTTCTAAAGTTGAGTTTAAAAGAATAATTCTTCCATTGTTTTGGAATTCTAGGGGTAAAAGAAAGTTTGTCTTCTACAATCCGCATTCCAGCAAATCCCTCTACTATACTCATCCAAGTTCCAGCCATTGAAGTAATGTGAAGTCCTTCCTCTACCTCCTTGTTATAATCGTCTAAATCCAATCTAGAGGTTCTGAGATAGAAATTATAGGCCTGTTCCATGCGCCCTAACTTAGCAGCCTGAATGGAGTGTACACAGGGGGAAAGCGAAGATTCATGTACCGTAAAAGGTTCGTAAAAATCAAAATGTCGTTCTAGAGCGTCCAAACTAAATTGGTCTTCAAAAAAGTAAAACCCTTGAAGTACGTCTGCTTGTTTTATATAGGGAGACCTTAAAATCCTATCCCAACTCCACTTTTGATTAATGGGTCGGTCTAATTTGCTCAATTCAGTAACAGGAAGTAGCTCCTTGTCTAAAAACCCATCTTGTTGCAAGAATATGTCTAAATCTTGGTCCTTTGGATAATACATATTTTTAGAGACTTTCTGCCACTGATCTATCTCAGTACCCTTCAATTTTGTGACCCCCATAATCCTGTTGTAATCTTCAGGATACCCATCTTTCACCTTCTGAATTTGAGTGGTTGTATAAGCAATACACCAGCTCGCCAAGTAGTTGGTATACCAATTGTTATTGACATTATTTTCGTATTCATTAGGTCCTGTAACCCCAAGAATTACATAGGCATTTTTAGCTGTTGAAAAGGTAGCCCTTTGGTGCCAAAATCTCGCAATTCCAATAAGCACTTCCAATCCCATTTCTGGAATATAACTATAATCTCCTGTGTACCTGTAATAGTTAAAAATAGCAAAAGCTATAGCGCCATTTCTATGAATTTCCTCAAATGTTATTTCCCATTCATTGTGGCACTCCTCTCCGTTCATGGTCACCATAGGATAGAGTGCGGCACCATTTGAAAATCCTAATTTAGTCGCATTTTCAATGGCTTTATCCAATTGATTATACCTGTACTGAAGCAGGTTTCTAGCCACTTTTTGGTCTTTTGTAGCCATGTAAAAAGGAATGCAATAGGCTTCGGTGTCCCAATAGGTACTTCCCCCGTATTTCTCTCCTGTAAATCCTTTCGGACCAATATTTAAAGTAGCATCTTTTCCAGTGTAGGTTTGATTGAGTTGAAATATGTTAAAACGAATTCCCTGCTGGGCTTTAACATCTCCGTCTATGACAATATCTGCCCTATCCCAAATGGCTTTCCAAGCATCTGCTTGGGCAGCTTTTAAGGCCTCAAAACCGGCCGATGTCGCACTGTCTGCAACTTCATAAACAGCGGACTCTAGGGTGCCAGACACTTTGCGATCTAAAATATAGCCCCCGTATTTATAGGTAGTGATTGTGTCTCCATGATTTAGGGCGGTTTTATACAAGTGACCCACAGCCAATTCACCTTCCATGGTCTGGCTTGGAGCTATCTTTTCAGCAGCATTTAAATAAACTTCTGTGGCTTGATAAGTGGCTGTTTTAAAGTTTGTTTTGTTGGTTTGGGCTTCTATAAAAGCAATGTTTTCTTTTGCTTTTACCGAAGTAGTCTGCCAAAAAGCGTCGTCCCAATTGGAATCTTCATTCTTTACACCACTGTCCAGAAAACTTTTGACCTCAATGTCTGCAGTACCCTCCAATAAAGTGACTTTGTATTCAATAGCACCAACACTGTCTTGAGCCAAACTTAAAAAACGAGTGCTTTCTACCCGCAAGTGAGTTCCATCTGTAAGGGTCAGCTCAAAAGATCGTAACAATAACCCAGTTTGCATCTGAAGTTCTCTTTTGAAAGCGTGAACTTCTTTGGCGGTGTACAGGTCTAAATCCTGACCGTTGACTTTAATATAAATCCCAATCCAACTAGGCGCATTCAACACCTTAGCAAAATACTCCGGATAGCCATTTTTCCACCAGCCTACCCTAGTCTTATCTGGGTAGTACACCCCACCTATATAGCTGCCTTGAAAAGTTGGTCCTGAATAATACTCTTCAAAATTGGCCCTCTGGCCCATAGCACCGTTACCTATGCTAAACAGACTTTCTGAAGATTTTACACGGCTCGGATCAAAACCCTCTTCAATTAGGGACCAAGCATTTGGTAGGATATAAGATTGATTCATGGTGTTTTTTATGCGATTAATGATTGAACAAATGATGGGGTTATTTCAGCAGTAGAGGCAAAACAATGGTCTGCATTAAATAGTATTGCAGGGTCTCCAATTCCCACGCAAGTCATTTTAGCTGCTTTAGCAGCTGCTACTCCAGCCTGTGCGTCTTCAAAAACCACGCAATCCTCAGGCGCTACCCCTAAGCCTTTAGCAGCTGTAAGAAACACCTCCGGATTTGGCTTAGCCATGGTTACTTCGTTGCCGTCTACCAGCACATCAAAATAAGACAAAAGCCCTACCTTTTCCAAAATTGGTTGAGCGTTTTTACTCGCTGATCCAAGTGCAACTGGAATTTGTTGTGCTTTTAACGCTTTTAATATTTCAGTAATCCCCGGAAGAATTTCACTGTTATTCATGTGGGAAATGAGGGATAAATAGTGGGTGTTTTTATCTATGAGCCACTGTTCCTTTTCCTTTTCTGTCGCTTTATATTGGGCCATTTCTAATAGCAGTTCTAAAGAGCGTACCCTAGAGACCCCTTTAAATTGTTCGTTATCTTGTTCTGTGAAATTGTATTGGAGGTTTTTGGCCAATGACTGCCATGCCTTAAAATGGTATTTGGCGGTGTCTACTATGACGCCGTCTAAATCGAATATAAATCCTGTGGGCATAATTTAAGCTGCTTTTTTAGTTTTTTGAAATTAGATGTAAGGGTTCTTAATATACTATAGGGTAGAAGCCCTTTCTATTAAAGTAGGCTCTAATACGGTGGTGCTAAAGGTTTCCTCTTCATTTTCTGTCTCTACTTTTTCTATGAGCATTCTAGCGGCTTCTTCACCCATTAATTCTCCATGTTGGGCTATAGCAGTTAAAGATGGCATGGCAAATTTAGAGAGTAGTCCGTCTGTAAAACCAATAAAAGAAATGTCTTCAGGAATTCGTTTATTCATTCCATGTACGAGTCTCATGGCGTGAATGGCGAATATTTCGTTGACACAAAGAACGGCATCGACCTCTTGGGTCTTAAAAAAAGTGTCAAAAGCAGAGGCTTCTACCTCCATAGAGGGTAGCTTTAAGATCAAAGACTCCTCTAGGGGAATATTGTAATGGGACAAGGCCTTTTTATAACCTTCGGTCCTGTCCTTTCCCACACTTAAATAGTCATCTGTAGTGATTAATGCAATCTTTTTCTTACCACTCTCCACAAACTTTTTCACGGCTAAAAAAGCCCCTTGTGCGTCATCTATGACCACTTTGTCACAGTTAATACGATCTGTTACTCGGTCAAACATAACCATAGGAATACCCTGATCTGTGACCTCTTTAATATGATTGTAGTCGTTTTTCTGTTGGGTCTCTGTAGAAAGCGACATGATAAATCCGTCTATTGAACCATTAGCGAGGAGCTCCATATTAATTACTTCGCGCTCATAGCCTTCGTTAGAGACACAAACCAGCACATTATAGCCCTTTGCATTGGCATACTTTTCTATGCCTCGAATCACCGTGGTAAAAAAATGGTGTACAATATCTGGAATAATCACCCCAATGTTTTTGGTGCGCCTATTTTTTAAGCTCACTGCAATATTGTTGGGTTTGTAATTATACAACTTGGCAAAGGCTTGAATCTTGTCTTTAGTATCCCTACTAATTTCTTCACTGTTCTTTAGTGCCTTAGACACGGTAGAAATAGACACTTCTAATTCTCTAGCAATGTCCTTGAGGGTGATTTTTGGTTTCAAAAGGTTTCAGATTTTAGTGCAAGTTAATATTCTTATATATAAGGATAAACAATAGGGAAGGTAATTTTAAGATATAGGTTAAGAAAAGGTTAAAAAAAATAGGCTGCTAAACCAAAAAAATAGGATCTATTATTATTAATTTCCTATATTTGAAGGGATTTTATGTTAAAAAAACAATTGCAGATCAATTTTTTACGAGCTTAATAATGGAACGCTAGGTGTATTGCCACATTGACAATAGGCTATAGTTATTAACACGAAACCGTTTTCGTAACTTTTTTACCCTGTATTTGTTTCCTGTTTAACAAAAAATTTACATATGTTTAACGCTTAAACTAAAATTAACTAAACTTAAAATTAACTATTTATGAAAATTATGCTACTCAAAAGCTTTTTGTTAGTTGGAGCCATTATGTGCTTTGGCTTGGCAAAAGCACAGACAGTATCTGGTAATGTTTCTGACGACAATGGTCCTTTATTAGGTGCATCTGTAGTCGTTAAAGGTACTGCCAATGGAACAACAGCAGATTTTGATGGTAACTTTACCATTCAAGCTGGAAGCGGCGACATCTTAGTGTTCTCTTATGTAGGGTACACAGCACAAGAAGTTGCTGTAGGTAACCAAACTACAATTAATGTAGTATTGGTAGCCAACAATGAATTGGATGAAGTAATCGTTACTGGTTATGGAGGTCAAAAAGAAAAGGAGATTACTTCAGCAGTGGTATCTGTAGGAGAAGAAGAGTTTAACCAAGGACAGGTAAACGACCCTTCTCAATTACTACAAGGTAAAGTTGCTGGTCTTCAGATCTACAACAAAGGAGGAAACCCTAACGCTGGCGCTCAGATTCGTTTGAGAGGTCTTTCTACCGTTGGAGCAAACTCTTCTCCACTAGTAGTAATCGATGGAGTTATTGGGGCTTCTTTAGCCAACGTAGATCCAAGCGATATTGCTAATATTAGTGTTTTAAAAGATGCTTCTGCAGCTGCGATCTACGGATCTCGTGGTTCTTCAGGGGTTATTCTTGTAACAACTAAAGCTGGTGTTGCTGGAGAAACTAAGATTTCTTACAATGTACAGTATTCTTCTGCTGAAAGATTAAATACGATAGATGTAATGTCTGCAGACGAGTTCAGAGCGGCTGGTGGTCGTGACTTAGGTGCAACAACCAACTGGTTGGATGAAGTAACTAGAACTGCTGCTTCTACCATCCACAACGTATCTATGTCTGGTGGTAATGGTTCTACTAGCTACCGTGTTTCTGCCAACTACAGAGATGTAGAGGGTATCTTAGCAAACAACGGGTTTACTCAAATGAATGCGCGTTTAAACTTCTCTACAAGAACTTTGAATGACAAATTAAAAATTGAGTTCTCTTCATCTTTTACAGATAGAAACCAACAAAATGGATTCAGTGAAGCGTTGCGTTATGCTACTTTGTACAACCCAACTGCGCCTGTTTTAGCAGTAGATGCTCCTTATGCATTTAATGGTGAACAATTTGGTGGTTATTTTGAAACTTTAGGTTTGTTTGACTCATTCAACCCTGTTTCTATTGCCAATCAAAACATTAACGATGGTAAAAAAGTGGAGTACAACTACTCTGCAAACTTTACTTATAGCTTAACTGATGATTTAGACGTTCATTTCAACGCAGCGAATCAGTTGTCTAAATATGGAAACAGATTGTACTACAGAGGAACTTCACTTTGGAATGGTGGTGCTGCATCTCCTTCTAGAAAAGGTTCTGCTACATTGTACAACGATGAGTACACTTTTAGATTATACGAAGCTTACGCTACTTGGAATAAGTCTTTTGGTAACTCTAACTTAGTATTAACTGGAGGGTATTCTTACCAAAAACAAAACTTTAACTCTCACTCAGTGACTGTTGGAGATTTCCCAACTGGAGATTTTGACTACATTAACGCAATTGAGTTAGGACAGGATTTACTAAACGCTGGTTTTGTAGGTGCTAATTCTGATATGGCTCCAGACAATGAAATTGAAGCTTACTTTTTAAGAGCTAACTTAACTATTGGAGACAATTTATTTGTAAACGCTTCTGTGAGAAGAGAAGGTTCTACTAAATTTGGTGAAGGTAACAAATACGGTACTTTCCCTGCAATTGGACTTGGAACAGATTTAAACAAATACTTAAATCTTGAAGGTGTTAATCAGTTAAAAGCTAGAGTTTCTTACGGGGTAACGGGTAACGTACCTTCTGGAAACGGATTGTCTCAGGAAGTGAGAGGATTTGGATGGGCCGGTGGTGGTACATCTGGAGGAAACACTTTCTTAGTAAGGGCTGCTAATCCTGACCTTAAATGGGAAGAAAAATCTGAGATTAACTTTGGTTTAGATTTTAGTACAGACAGATTGTCTGCTTCTTTAGACTTGTACGAGCAAACTTCTAGTGATTTTATCTTAGACAGACAAGTAGATGCTACTGTTTATGGTTTTGACAGAAGATTTGAAAACGCTGGACAAGTGACTTCTAAAGGAGTTGAATTGGCCGTTAACTACGACTTAGTAAAAGGAGATGGTGTAAACTATAACACTGGAATTGTTTGGTCTACAAACCAGACTATCTTGGATGAATATGTTTCTGAACAAGAGCGATTTGCTAACTTAGGTGCACCTGGTCAAAATGATACTTATGCCATCCGTGTTAAAGTAGGAGAAGAAATTGGACAGATCTATGCGCCAGTATGGGATGGAACTGTGACTAATGGTTCTCAAAATTTCGTAGATGTTAACGGAGATGGTGTTATTAACACCAACCAAGCTAACATGTTAAACGACGACGCAGATTTCGCTGTAGTAGGAAGAGGTACTCCTGATTTTGAATTGGGATGGACCAACCAAATCACATTTGGTGAGTGGTCTGTAAATGCTTTCTTTAGAGGAGCCTTCGGTCACAGCTTAGTGAACACGTTCCGTGTATTTTATGAGCCAAGAGTTGGTTCACAAAAATCTTATAACTACATCAATACTGAGTTAGCTAACCCAGAAATCACCAATGCACAATTCTCTTCTTTATATGTTGAGAAAGCAGATTTCTTTAAACTAGACAACTTAACAGTAGCGAGAAACTTAAACTTAAATAGCAGTCTTATTGACAGAGCTACTTTATCTTTAAACGTTCAAAATGCTTTTGTTTTAACAAAGTACACTGGATCTGATCCAGAGCCATCTTTATCAGACAATGGAAATGTGTTAGCTCCAGGTATGGACAGAAGAAACAACTTCTATTCTGCACGTACATTCACTGTAGGACTTAACATTAACTTTTAAAAAAAAATTAGATATGAAAACTTTTAACAAAATACTTTTAGGTATAGGACTCGTAAGTTTAACTTACTCTTGTACTGATTTAGAGGAAGATTTGGTAGGGGATTTGACTACTGACTTTACTGTAGACGGGGTAACCAATCAGTCTTTCAGTGGTAGCGCCTTTACTGTATCTGACGGACTTACTTCTGCATTCGGAGCCTTAAGAGGAACTGGAACCGCAGGACACGGAGGGTACTTCTCTGTACAATCCGTTTCTTCTGATGAAATGGCCGTAACCCAAAAAGGAGGTGACTGGTATGACGGTGGAATCTGGT
>CAKZOR010000133.1 GCA_937136755.1 uncultured Flavobacteriaceae bacterium
GTATGAAAACCGTAGGCCTTCTCTAATAAGATTTCACCCTGAAAGGCCACCAATACCTGAGCCCCCGGAAAGGCCTTTTGAGCTATGGCGTCTTTGATTAGGCTATCTACTTTTGTTTGCCATTGGGCTACACTGACTTCAATCGTGAATATTGTGGCCAGTAAGGCTAAAAAAAATGTTTTATAAAAAGTTATTTCTAATGATTTCACCTCTAAATATACCCATTTTTAAAATACCGCCCTTTAAAAAATAGTTGCGGTACTACCCCATTAACTTCACCACATCTTTGGCAAAGTATGAGGCAATGATGTTGGCGCCAGCGCGTTTTATGGCGAGGAGCTGCTCCATCATGACGGCGTCGTGGTCCAACCAGCCTTTTTCTGCTGCGGCTTTAACCATGGCGTATTCTCCTGAAACCTGATACACGGCAATAGGCACGTCTATCTCGTTCTTTATTTCGCGCACAATGTCTAGATAGCAAATACCTGGTTTTACCATAATAATGTCTGCACCCTCATCTACGTCTGCCTGGGCTTCTTCTACCGCTTCAAAACGGTTGGCTGGATCCATTTGGTAACTGGTTTTGTCGCCAAATCCTGGAGCAGAATCTAAGGCGTCTCTGAAAGGACCATAAAACGCAGAGGCGTATTTGGCGCTGTAACTCATAATACCTGTGTCTGTGTAACCGGCCTCTTCTAAGGCCTCTCGTATACTAAGAATGCGGCCGTCCATCATGTCTGAAGGGGCTACAAAATCTGCGCCAGCTTCTGCATGAGACAAAGCCATTTCTGCCAAGACCTCCACGGTCTCGTCATTGAGTATTTTTTGATCTTCCACAATTCCATCGTGCCCATAAGAGGAGTAGGGATCTAAGGCCACATCTGTCATGACCAGCATGTCTGGACAGGCGTCTTTGATTGTTTTTACCGCCCGCTGCATAAGACCTTTGGGGTTTAAAGCCTCCGTTCCTGCATTGTCTTTTAAGGCCTCTGGTACTTTTACAAAGACCAAGACCCCACAAAGGCCCATATGCCACAATTCTTTGACCTCCTTAGCCAATACATCCAATGAATACCTATAGTAATTTGGCATAGAGGGAATGGCTTCTTTGACGCCTTTTCCTTCTACCACAAATAGCGGCACTAAAAAGTCTGAAGGCGTTATAATAGTCTCTCTCACCAAATGGCGAATGGCTTGTGATTGTCTCAGGCGTCTGTTTCTTCTCAATGGATACATAGGGTTTTCTTTTTTAGGTTATTGGGCCCATTCTCTGGGGGTGGCTAAAACGTCTAACAAGGCAGCTTCTGCGGAGCCTTCTAGGGGTTGGTGGTCATACACCCACTGCACATGAGGGGGCAAACTCATCAATATACTTTCTATACGGCCGTTGGTTTTAAGGCCAAATAAGGTCCCTTTGTCGTGAACCAAATTAAATTCTACATAACGGCCCCGTCTAATTTCCTGCCAATCTCTTTGGGCTGGGCTGTACGGAAGGTCTTTTCTCTTGCTGACAATAGGCAGGTAGGCGTCTAAAAAAGAATTGCCTACTTGGGTCACAAACTGGTACCATTCTTCCAAACTTCTTTCAGGGGTGGCCTTGCAATAATCAAAAAACAAGCCACCTACTCCCCTTGCCTCCTGGCGGTGTTCGTTCCAAAAATAGTCGTCACAACGGGCCTTAAATTTGGGATAAAAGGCCGGGTCATGAGCATCACAGGCTGTTTTACAGGTCTCATGAAAATGCTGAGCATCTTCTTCAAATAAATAGTAAGGCGTGAGGTCTTGCCCACCACCAAACCAAGCGTCTATGCGGTTTCCCTCTAGGTCATAGAGTTCAAAATAACGCCAATTGGCATGCACTGTGGGCACCATGGGGTTTTTGGGGTGTAATACCAAGGAGAGTCCACAGGCAAAAAAATTAGATTCGCCCACTCCAAAATAGGCTTGCATACTCTTGGGTAATGGGCCGTGAACGGCCGACGTATTCACGCCTCCCTTTTCAAACACTGTGCCCTCTTGAATCACTCTAGTCCGGCCACCACCCCCTTCTGGACGCTCCCATAGGTCTTCCTGAAAACGAGCGCTGCCGTCTATGTCCTCTAGGCCTTTACAAATACGGTCTTGAAGGTCTCTGATATAGGTGGTGAATTGTTCTTTCATATAATGGGTGCTACTGGGGTGAAAACGCTTCTTTTAGGGGGCGCTTTAAGCCTTTTAATCTCTGGGTTTGTATTCTTTTACGGCTTCTATAAAAGCCCCTGCGTTCTCGAGTGGAATATGTGGTAATATCCCATGCCCTAAATTCACAATATAACGGTCTTTTCCAAAGGTGTCTATCATTTCGTGCACCATCCTTTTAATGGTCTTTGGTGGAGACAATAACCTGGTGGGGTCAAAGTTTCCTTGAAGGGTAATCTTACCACCAGATAAGTATCTCGCGTTTTGTGCGGAGCAGGTCCAATCTACTCCTAAGGCAGCAGCGCCCGATTGAGACATTTCTCTCAAGGCAAACCAACAGCCTTTTCCAAAAGCAATCACAGGCGCCTCTTCTTTTAAGGCGTCTATGATTTGTTGGATGTACTGCCATGAAAATTCTTGATAATCGGTGGGAGACAACATACCGCCCCAAGAGTCAAATACCTGAACGGCATTTACCCCTGCAGCCACTTTGGCCTTTAAATAGGCAATAGTAGTGTCTGTTATTTTCTGTAATAAGGTGTGTGCGGCTATGGGTTGGGTGAAACAAAATTCCTTGGCTTTGTCAAAGTTTTTACTTCCTTGCCCCTGAACGCAATAGCATAGAATGGTCCATGGTGAGCCTGCAAAACCAATCAGTGGCACCTCATCGTTGAGCTTTTCCTTGGTCATTTTAATGGCTTCCATGACATAGCCCAAGCTTTCTTGAATGTCTGGAACAATCACCTGGTCTACCCCTTTTTGATCGCGAATAGGGTGGGGTAAAAAGGGTCCAAAATTGGGCTTCATTTCTACCTCAATATTCATGGCCTGTGGGATTACTAAAATGTCTGAAAATAAAATGGCGGCGTCCATCCCGTAACGCCTAATAGGCTGTACGGTAATTTCAGAAGCCAACTCAGGGGTTTGGCAACGGGTAAAGAAATCGTACTTTTCCTTGAGTTCCATAAACTCTGGAAGGTATCTTCCTGCCTGGCGCATCATCCAAACGGGTGGTCTAGACACGGTTTCGCCTTTGAGGGCTTTTAGGAATAAATCATTCTTGATCATGGGGACTGTATTTTATGGCAATTAATATCGTTGTTTCTGTTGGCTGTTATTTGTATTATTTTTTGGGGTAATGGGCCCGAAGCGCACTTAACATATGGGCAAAACTGGGTTTCTTGGCCACTACATACTGTTTGGTGTGGGCCGCCACAGCCTGAGCCGTAGTAGGGCCAATGGCTACTACAAAGGCGTCTCCAATGGTATTATTATCGGTAAAAGCCGTTACGCCGCTGGGGCTGTAAAAAAACAAGGCTTCAAAGTTGCGTTCAAAAGAGCTGGTGACCCCTTTGGTTTTATAAACCACAATGGTCTGCAAGGGCTGTTGTGCTGCCGCAAAAGCTTCTGGTAAAGTAGGCAAATGTAAATTACCACAGAAGTAATACATGGGGGCCTTGTCCTGTTCAGAAACCACTTCGTTGAGTCCCTTGGCTGTGGAAAAAAGCAGTTCTTTTAGCGCCATTGCACTATCTGCTACTGCGAGTACCACTACCCCTTTTTTCCTGAGTTTCTGGGCAGAGCGCTCGCCTACACAATACACCCCTTCTAGCATAGGCAAGGCCGTAGAAAGGTGTTCGTGAGACAGGAAAGCGGCTACCGCATTTTGGCTGGTAAAGATTCCTTTGAATGGGGCCGCTGGCATGTCAAAATGCTGGGAAACTGCCTCCACTGCATTGTAAGACTGCACCGAAAATCCAGCTGCAAGTAGCCTAGACCGCTGGGCGGGCTGCAAGGCTTTTGTGCTGAGTATTGTAGGTGTGGTCATGGTCATTAATCCGTCCCTAGGGTCTTTTTTATCTCCGCCATGAGGACTTTGCCGCCTTGGCTTAGTATTTTTTGGGCCATTTTTCTGCCGTATCCTGGCGCCTGGTCAAGGGGCACGAAGGTGTTGGTTTCTAAGTGCTGCTTGCCGTCTAAACTGTGTAGTACGCCTCTAAAGTGCAGTTGGTCCTGGGTGGTGGTGGCCAACGCGCCTATGGGCGCGGTGCAACCGCCTTCTAGTTCGTTTAAAAATTCACGTTCTATTTGGGTGCAGAGGGCCGTCTGAGGATCGTTTAAAACCGAGAGCTCTTCTAGAAGGGCGGTGTGAGCGCTTTGCGCTACCACCACCATGGCGCCCTGCGCGGGGGCAGGAACCATCCAATCCAAACGCATAGCGTTTTCAGGCAATAGGTCTAGTCGGGCCAATCCAGCAGCGGCAAAAATGGCACCACCCCAGGAATTGTGCGCTAATTTTTCTAATCGGGTCTGCACATTTCCCCTAATGTCTACCAACTGGTGGTGGGGGT